>JAUZPH010000011.1 GCA_030706065.1 Bacillota bacterium
AACACTCTTAGGGTTATTTGGGCCAGCAGTCATGTCACCCTTCACTACCGGTAGATATTCTCCTGAAATACTTTTTAAGGCATAACCTTTTTCAGTAATAGTAAAGCTCGCCATCTGAAGAGACGGTTTTGTAAAAATTTCATTCAATCTTTTCCATTCGAGCTCCCTTGAACAATCTGCGGCAAGGCTTTCACCTACGCTGCCCACGACTTTTTTATTCAGGCTGCCATCCGGATTCATGATTACCAACAGACTCAAATTGTCATATGGAGCGTAGATTCTGTCTATAATTTCATAATCGTAACCTTCTGCTGCAATGATACCGGTTCTAGTCAGCCCTTTATTTAGAAGAGTCTGCTGAAGCATTGCGATAAAGCCTCTGAAGATATTTCCGGCACCAAAATGTATCCAGGTCGGATTTTCACAGGTGGCAGCGGACATCTTATCTAAATCGAATTCCGGAAGCTCTATCTCAGCCTTCTTCCAGGCATCGGTGTTCTTTATGTTTTTTCTATTTAAAACCAAACTTCCCATCTTACTCACCTCGCTTATAGGACTCCTTTATCTTTTTGAAGAGCATCCCATATTCCCAAAATATACATAATTCCAAGGGCTCTGTCATAAAGTCCGTAACCCGGCCTGCACTTTTCATTCCAGATGTGCCTGCCGTGATCCGGCCTGGCATACCCTGTAAAGCCGATTTCATGGTATGCCTTGACTATGTCTACTATATCAAGGGAACCGTCGGAGGTTTTATGAGAGGTTTCAATAAAGTCACCATTTTCATAAAGTTTTATGTTTCTTATATGTGCAAAGTGAATTCTAGGGCCAAATTCTCTCACCATCTCGGCAACGTTGTTTTCAGGGTTGGATCCAAGAGAACCGCTGCAAAGAGTCAGGCCATTATATTGGTTATCTACAAGCTTTAAGAATTTTCTGAGGTTTTCCTTTCCAGTGATAATTCTTGGAAGCCCGAAAATTGACCACGGTGGGTCATCCGGATGAATAGCCATCTTAATATCGTTAATCTCCGCTACGGGAATAATTGCTTCAAGGAAATACTTTAAATTGTTCCAAAGATCTTCCTCTGTTACATTTTCATAGGCCTTGAAGAGATCCTTCAAGCGGGATAATCTTTCAGGTTCCCAGCCGGGCATCGTTAAGCCCGGAACACCATTGGCTATCTTTTCTACCAATTCAATTGGATCTGTATTATCAATTTTAGCCTTTTCGAAGAATAGAGCCGTGGATCCGTCTGGGTGGGCCTTGAACAAATCGGTTCTAGCCCAGTCAAAAACAGGCATGAAATTGTAGCAAATAACTTTTACACCTGCTTTTCCAAGCTTTTCAATAGTCCTTTTGTAATTTTCGATGTATTTGTCTCTGGTAGGCAGGCCCAGCTTTATGTCTTCATGAATATTTACGCTTTCTACAACGTCGATATTGAAACCATAGCTTTCTATCAATTCCTTTTCCCTGAGGATTCTATCCATTGGCCATTCTTCGCCAGCAGGCATGTCGTGAAGAGACCATACAATGCCCTCAACCCCTGGTATCTGCTTGATCTGTTCCAGGGTAACGGTGTCATTCCCCTCGCCATACCATCTAAAGGTCATTCTCATGTGTATCACTCCAATTCTCGTAAATTTTGTTCTGCACGGCAGGTTTAAAGTCTACAGGCCTCAGCAGTATTATTTTGATGTTCTCAAATCAAAAATATAATAACATAAATGTTGTAAAACTAACATGACAATTTTGAGCCTATTTGTAATATATCACTTTGAAAAAAAATGAACTTGTAAAAAATAAAGAGTTAAACGGTCAACATTATACTCATTCATGTTGGAAAATCCCAAGAATCCTGAGAGGTTTTCCGGCATGGTAAATAAAATTCAGACAGCTTAACTCTAATATTAAAAAGAATCCCAAAGTATACTATTATATTTTATGCTTCAGCCTTTTGTTGTTCCGCATATTGAGACGGGCTTATGCCTTCATGCTGCTTAAATGCCTTACTGAAGTAGAATATATCATTAAAACCAACCAGTTTAGAGGTTTCGGAAACGGTAAACCCATCTTTAAGCAGAAACTTTGCTTTATTAATCCTTATATTAATAAGGTACTCAATTGCAGATTTTCCGGTAACCTTTTTAAAGATATTACCTAAATAAGAGGGACTGATCTGTGACTGTTCTGCAAGCTGTTGAAGTGTAATGTTTTCCATATAGTTTTCCGTCATGTAGTTAATAACCTTATCTACTTTTCTTGTATTTGAGTAATTGAATTCATTGCCTTCTTTATATTGAAAAAGTAATGTCAGTATTTCTGAAAAAACCAGCCTTTCATTGACACCGCTTGCATTCTTGGTTGAATAATAAGAGCGGCTTAACCGGGAAAACAGGTCAACCAGTCGTGAGAAAAGGTATTTATCTTCAATTCTTTGATGGAATGAAAAAGGAAGTTCTGAACCTACGAATTTCCACTGGCCATCCTGATAAACCGGACAGGTATATAAAAAATCTACTGCAAAGCATTTCATAGGGTTTTCTGCAAAACTATGAGCTTTTCTTATGTCACCGAGCTTATAAAAAAGCAAATCGCCACTGGTGGCTTGTACAGTAGTATTATTGCTGGTGAATTCGGCGTGACCATCATATAACAGCATTATATTGTAAAAATTCATACGGTCATCGAGCTTCCAGGATAAGTTGGCGCTTCTGTCAACAACATAAAGTATTTCAGGAAATATCTCATATAAATATTTTGATGAATTCAATTTAACATCACACCCTTTGTCAATAAAGTAACAATCATATAATACAAATAAAACTATATAGTACAAAGATAATTATATAGTAAAAATTTAAACGTTTAAATATTCGAAATTAAAGGTATAACACCTGAAAACTTTATATATTTTAAATTTTAGTGAACAAAGTCATTGTCTGTTAAAATATTGAAACAAATTATCAAAAGTAAAAGATATATGATTTGGCTATACGGAAGGGAATGATAAAATTTTATGGTTTAAAGAAATTCACAAAGAAACAGTTTGAAAAGTATAGAAAGAGATATTCGCCTTATGGTGCTATAGCTTTATTATTTCGATGGCAGTTGTTCCTTGAATAATATTTTTCATAAAAATATTAATAAGTAGATGAAATATTCAGAATACTATGATATAATTATTATAGAAGAATAATTATTATGTAATAGCAGGCGAGCATGTAATAAATTAAAAAAAGTTTTTCAGAGGGAGGATCAATTATGCAAAATAAAGGTAATGTATTTGAAAGAACAGAGTCCAAGGATGATTCCATATTAGAAGAAGAGATCTTTATTGGGGAAAGTGATGAAATAGTACCTAATTGTGAGGGAGGGCCCTGCAATTATGTTTACAGGGGAAAACCCGAAGAATAAGTATCTTTTCGGTAACTTTAGATAAAGATAAATGGGGTTAGAATGAAGAAAAATATATGATTAATCTCTCCTTTCTCAGTTGTATGTTGAGTTTATAAACAGAGAAAAAAGGAGAGATTAATTTTTTCCACCATAAGGATAATTCTTTTATCCATTATAATCGTAGTGGCGATTTTCAATTGATATAGCGCCTAGCTCAATACAAGTTGGTTTTAACACACTTTAATGCTTCAGATACGATATTATGCATATCAAAATACTTATACATTCCAAGGCGGCCTCCGAAGATTACATTATGTTCTTTTTCTGCCAATAGCCTGTACTTTGCATATAAGTCATTATTCTTATCGTCATTCATTGGGTAGTAGGGATCGTCGCCGCGATTCCATTCAGCAGGATACTCTCGTGTAATAACAGTTTTAGGGTTAATGCTGCTTACTTGAGAGCCGAACTCAAAATGCTTGTGTTCAATGATCCTTGTGAAAGGCACTTCATATTCAGTGTAATTCACAACGGCATTTCCCTGATAATTCTCACAATCCAGAATTTCTGTCTCAAAGCGGAGGCTGCGGTACTCAAGTTCACCATAGCAGTAATTATAGTATTCGTCAATCATACCGGTAAATAGTATTTTGTCAGCCTGAGCCGCAAATTCCGCACGGTTTGCAAAGAAATCCTTGTCCAGGTGAACTTCAATATTAGATAGCAGTTTCTCGATTATCTGTGTATAGCCACCAATGGGAATACCCTGGTATTTATCATTAAAATAGTTGTTGTCATATGTAAAACGGACCGGAAGTCTCTTGATTATAAAGCTTGGGAGTTCTGTTGCCCTTCGGCCCCACTGCTTTTCCGTATAACCCTTTATCAGTTTTTCATAAATGTCACGGCCCACCAGGGATAATGCCTGTTCTTCAAGGTTCTTTGGCTCTTTGATTCCCGCATCTGCAATCTGTTCATCTATTTTAGACCTTGCTTCCGCAGGAGTCATAACACCCCACATACTGTTAAAGGTATTCATGTTGAAAGGCATGTTGTAAAGTTCTGTTTTATAACGGGCTACCGGAGAATTGGTATAGCGGTTGAACTCAGCGAATTTCTGAATATAATCCCATACTTCTTTATCACTTGTATGGAATATATGGGCACCATACTGGTGAACCTGGATTCCCTCCACTTCCTTGGTATAGATATTACCACCAACATGGGAACGTCTATCAATAACAAGGCACTTTTTGCCTCTTTTACGGGCTTCATAGGCAAAGATTGCACCGAAAAGGCCAGCACCTACAATTAAATAGTCATATTGTTTCATTTTAATCAAACTCTCCTTATTTTTATATTTGTCTCAAGTTCAAAAGTATCATGAATACTTTTATCTCTGCAGTATGTTGAATTTTATTAGTAATTCAAACAGAAGGCATTATGTATATATCAATCAAAGTCAGTATGCCCAATAATACAAAAAAGAGGATGTCTAATTTAATTGTGGGACACCCTCATTGCCGGCCAATGGGAATGGAACGGCTGATTTTTTTTAATTAAATCCAAATACTTTTCTAGATAATGCATAAGCTAATAAGATAAGCTTCCTTCCAAAGGTACTTCTAAATTGTACGAAGGATCCCAAAAAGGACTTATTAACTTCTTCATACAACCTCTCGTTTTTAGAATTCAAATAATTCCAAAGTTCTTCTTTTTTATTCAAACCTTCTTCTGTATTAGCTTTTATTAAAAGTACCGTACTGACGGTCATAATCATAACTAAAAATTTAATCATATATTTACGCAACTGCTCACATTCTATAGACATAGGATCATAACAGTCAATAAGTATTTTTGTAACTCTTATCTGCTGATCAATACGGCTGATCATTATTTTCTCATTAACGGATTGATCCTGTCTCCCGATAAAGTACCTGTAAAGGTCTAAATCAGTATAGTATATTGTGTTTACATAAGGCAGTGGCTTATATACAAAAATGTTGTCCACATAGAATGTGTGTTTAGGAAGCTCCAAATTACAATTTCTAAGGACCTCTGTACGATAAATTACCGAGTGCATCAATATATTCTGACTGCTTTTGAAGTTTCCTAGTTCATTCCAGGTAAAAAACTTATCTTCCGGCATTACGCCCTTATAATTAATGCTTTTTGATTTCTGCATACTGACATTTTCATATACATAATTTGCAATAAGCATATCCAATGATTTTGAATCATTAATCATGTTTCTCAATATATCAAGGACTCTTTTAAGACTTTCTTTATCGAACCAGTCATCACTATCCAGAACCTTAAAATATATACCAGTTGCATTTTTAAGACCGGTGTTCACTGCATCACCATGGCCGCCGTTTTCTTTATGTATTGCACGTATTATGCTCGGGTATTTCTTTTCATATTCGTCAGCAATTATTGAAGTAGTATCCTTCGAACCATCATTTACAATCAAAATTTCTATATCCTCGCCTCCAATCAGCGCCGATTCTATAGCTTTATCCATATAGGCCGCCGAATTGTAGCAAGGTATTGCAACAGTAAGTATTTTCATTTATGCCTCCTGATTAATGAATTTTATTGTTTTATAAAGTCGTAAGCGTAAGGATAACTGCCATGTTAATTCAGCCAGTATAACTCCTCCAAAAACATCAATTATAACATGCTGCTTTGTAGTTAATGTAGAAATGCTTATCATTATGGCCATAAACAAAGAAAAATACCGGTACCAGGCTGGTACAGTCTTACATCCACGTACACCGGCGAAACAATACCAACTGACCAAAACATGAATTGATGGAAAAAGATTATTTGCTGCATCTATACTATATAGAAATTTAAGCATGTCCACAAAAATCCCTGAAGTGGTTATATCCGGCCTTATATTAGTTGTGGGAAATGTTATATAAATAATGCCACATACCAATTTGCCTAATAAATCAGCCATTACCAGGCGATAGCAGTGATCTTTATGTATACGACTGATTAATACGTAATTAACAATCCAAAACAGATAACTTCCGAAATATATAAGTACGAATACTGGAACTAACGGAATCATGTTATCAAAGTTGGATGTTAAATTATGAAAAGCACCATCTTTATAAAACAATCGTACTCCCGAATATACGGTGAAATTTAAAATTACACTTAAGGTTAAAGGCTTCGTAGCATACTTTGGTAAGATTTTAAAAAGTTTATTCATTATTCTCATATTTCCACCTATATTCCTCTTAAACTGCCATTTTCTTCTCTTTTTTATCAAAGACCAAACCATTTTAAGTATAATGGCTTGTACCATATTAAGTCAATATACTATTGTCGTTTTATAAAAATTTCTGCCGACTATGAGTAAAATCCGTCGGGCTGTTCTTAAGTTGGATATTTATGACTTGCAGTGGAAAACATAGAAGTTATAAAAAGTTGTCAAATGGTAAAACTAATGTGGAGTATAAGTTAATGATATATTCTTAAGTGAGGTGAACATGTATGGTTCCATCGGAAGATACAAGACCAGTCAATGGGAATTCCCATTATCAAAGAAGTGAAAAAGAAATGAAGGATGCAAGAAATAAAGCACCAAAGGATGCAATTCGAGAGAAAAATGATGAACGCAGCAGGGTATCCAGTCCGAGTAAGTAAAAACTAAACCGGATTACAATATTAAAGAGGACTCCTTAACTTTTGGGGAGTCCTCTTTAATATTAAAGGATTAGGACTATCTTTGAAGAAAGTTTTAGTTAAAATTGTATCCTGTTATTTTATCCTTTTGTAAGTCGATAAACAAAAACTAAAGTGGATGACAGGAATTATTCAAAAAGTTTTTCTCCCAAACCTGCAAAAGCCTGCAGCATAATGAAAGCTCTCATATCTATTTTTGCATTGGTCTTCAGTAATTCCTCAGCATCCTTCTGAGACAACAGAGCTGTTTCTATATCTTCATCCTCCTCAAGATAATCCTTCGATACTATACCCTCACAGCAACAAAATACTATGGCAGCGGACTCATCCGTCATGCCTGCAGAGGCATAAACAGATTTTCTTGTCCTTTCATAGTTTATTTCTGTAAGATCGAGCCCTGTTTCCTCTTTCAGTTCCCTCATAACGGATGTTTCCATACTCTCATCACCATCCACCAGTCCCGCCGGCAGTTCATAGACATAGTCATTTAAAGGGACTCTAAACTGCTTTATACACACTATTTTTTTGCTGTCTTTATGTAAAGCTGCAATTATAACAGCGTCAATTTTTCCTTCTACTCCTTCGAAATATTGACTTTTTAACGTGGTGAAGTCTTTACGGGATGCTATTATCCAATGTTTTGTTTTGCCAGTTCTATTTTCATATTCCGCATCATAAAGGCTCAAAAACTTTGTTGATGCCAGTAAAGAAAGCTTCCTTATCCTGTTGTACTTCATAATATCCTCCTATATTCCTCCAGGCACGAAATGATTATTATATTTTTGTTTCGTTTTTTATTATAACATAACTTATGTGTCTTTACTTCATTCTTCCCTGAAAGATAAATGGAATGTAAATGCCACCTTTTACTGACAATTAATTTACATGAATCTATATTGGATTTCAATTTCTGCAAAATAATATAAAGCCACAGGATAGAATTTACTTCAATCATGTGGCAGTTTTACATCTGTTTTTGGAATGAACATTCATGGTAAGTATTAATCCGAGTTACTTAACGTATCAATTCTGAGTTTGCAGGCTGTCTGTCACTTCCTCTTTGACGTCAGACTCCTTCTGAACAAGAGACTGGAAGTCTGCAATATATTCGTTGTATTTGTTGAGATCAGCGACGGAGTAAAACGAGATCTTTCCATCCTGTACTTTGTAATTTCCACTAATAGAAAGCATAAAATCCATAATACTGTTCAGCTTTGTAGAGATATCTCTTTCTAATTTAAAAAATATGCTCATGTTATCGCTGTGCTTATCCTGGCTTGCCTTAAAAGCATCCATAAATTCAGCTTTAAATGTTGGGGGCAATTTCATGGCTGAAAGGCTGCTGTTAAAATTCATAACGTTATCATTTAATTCGGTTTCACATCTATCCCATACTTTTAGCGAGTCACTTATTCTTTTCTTGGCATTATTGATATTTTCAGAACTGCTCAAGGTATTGGCATCCAGTATGTGTTCATAGTCAAGAGAAGCTATAGCGTTGTTCATATCAATTTGCAACTTTTTATTTTTGATAAAATAATCCTTTGTTAAATTCAATAATGGAGTCATGCTTCCATACTCAGACTTAACAAAATCCTCTGCAGAAATATCTTCCCCGTTGGCCACTGCATTGCACATACTGGTAAGCTTTTCTACCGCGGCATTATTCATATTGTTATCATTTACATAACTTCCAAAAGCAACTGCCGTGGTTGAAATAGAAAACATAAGATAGATTGCGGAAAGCACTACAAGAAGTGCCTTTTTTCTGAAAACTCTATTTGATAATAAAATTATGATTACTATTATGAGTATGTTGATAATAGCGACTACTGCAGCATAAAAGAGGGCGTAACCTAAAGTAGTAACGTCACTTTTTTGCTTGAAAATAATCAAGG
The DNA here is from genome assembly GCA_030706065.1 of Bacillota bacterium. Lineage (GTDB taxonomy): Bacteria > Bacillota > Clostridia > Clostridiales > Clostridiaceae > JAEZDX01. The sequence goes on from JAUZPH010000011.1 coordinate 9,000, forward strand.
TTTCGAAACAGGAGATTACAAAACCGAATACAAGCAGCATTATGGGGAGTATGTAAAGATTACCTTTTATGTCTTCAGATTTATTACTGTTGGTTTGCAAGCTTTCATTACCAAATAGAGTATTATTGTTACTATCATCTTTAAATTTATTCAAATCAACATCCCACCCTTCAAGGGATATTTTAACATTTAAATCAATATTCTACAATACTCGAGTGTAATAATATGTTAATACATGACGGAAAAAGAAGAGACTGAATTCAAATATGAATTCAGCCTCTTTTACTTTTTATTATTTGATTATTTGTACGGGTCTATGGTTTCAATGGTACCATCCTCGTTATAGGTCAGTTCGGTAAACTTAACGCAGCGCTTGTTGTCGGTTCCGCCGGATAAAGAACTGTCGTGGTAAAACAAATACCATTTTCCTTCAACCTGAACAATCGAGTGATGGGTGGTCCAGCCCACTACAGGGTTGAGTATTCTTCCCTTGTATATAAAAGGACCCTTTGGATCTTTGCTTATGGCATATACAATATAGTGGGTAGTACCGGTGGAATATGAAAGATAATAATATCCGTTGTATCTATGAACCCAAGGACCTTCAAAATATCTTCTGTCCTCATCACCGGCAAGCAGCGGATTGCCGCTTTCATCAACAATTGATATTTCCTGTGGGGTTTCTTTAAAGGTAAACATGTCATCATTTAATTCGGCTACTCTTGGCCCAATAGCTGGAGCTGCTTTATCAGGCCCCACACCTTCAGAATTAAAAGTTCCGGTCTGCCATTTCTCCAATTGTCCTCCCCAGATGCCCCCAAAATAGACATATGCTCTGCTGTCATCATCTACTAAAACTGCCGGGTCAATGCTGTAGCTGCCGGGAATATAATCTGACTGAGCTTTGAAAGGACCTGCCGGAGTTGGGCTTGTAGCAACTCCCAACCTGAAGATACCATCCTTATCTCTTGCAGGAAAGAATAAATAATATGTATTGTTTTTAAAAGCAGCATCCGGAGCCCACATCTGTTTACTTGCCCATGGAACATCCTTTATATGTAGAGCCTCGCCGTTATCTATACAGGGAGAGTTAAAATCATCCATGGATAAGATATGATAGTCTGTCATACCATATTGATCACCATTGTCATTTGACTCCACATCTTCGTTGAGGTCATGAGAAGGATAAATGTAGATCTTTCCTTCAAATACATGAGCGGAAGGGTCTGCGGTATAAATATGAGTCACGAGAGGTTCATTGGCCTTTACTAATTTCTTCATATGATTTTCTCCTTATCTATTCAATTTATATAAAAAAATACATTTATATTATACCAATATTAATCCGGTATTTAAAGAAGGATATGTATATTATTTAACTGGAAATCCTATATTATGCTTTGCTTCAGACCTGTATAAATCGCATTAGCAGACGAAAGGCGTGTGATACTACATAACATGCATGTCTGTTATATATTCTTTATAATATATTTATTCCATTATGAAAAGGAATACACAAAAATGGTAAATAATGTAATATAATATAGATGGAGTACTGTATCAAAGAATTACATACATAAGAGTATGGAGTTTCAATTTCTATATTATACACAAAAAGTTATATAAAAAAGTGATTCTGCTAATTTTAGCTCTTTTAATCCTAATGATCCTAATACTTTTGGTGGATTGATGAGAATGGATCCGGAACATCCATGGTTTGAAATTGGCGGTCTTGATTATATCAGAACAGCATTTAATGTAGCACACAGACTCGATCCATCATTGCAACTCTATATTAATGACTATGGCACAGAGAATAATAATACAAAAACTACGGCAGAAATCGAGCTGATTAAGGAACTGTTGAAGGAAGGTATTCCTGTTGGTGGTATAGGTATGCAGATGCATATGGACACCAATACGGACATGAGTGCTATTAAGGCTTCAATAGAAAAGTTTGCTGCTTTGGGGTTACCGATCCAGGTTACAGAACTTGACCTTGGAATTACGGATAGTACTATAACTCAGGCAAGTTATTCAAAACAGGCTATTGCTAACAAGCAGTTTTTTGATGTTTTAAAGAGTGAGAAGCAGTATATCAGTGCTGTACTGTTCTGGGGAGTAACTGACAATGATTCATGGAGAGCCTCGTCCAAGCCATTGATATTTGACGCTCAGTACCAGGCTAAACCCGCATATTGGGCTATTGTAGATCCATCAAAGGTCACTATCAGTAGACAAGGTGTACAGGCTGTAGAGGGTACACCTGCAGGCGCAAATGACGTTATTTGGAGTACAGTAAAGCCATTACCGATTAACACCTATGCTAAAGGTATAAGCGGTGCTACCGGAAATGTAAGAATTATGTGGGATAGCAATAACCTTTATATCAAGGCTACTGTAACGGATGCTACATTTGGAAGTAACGACAGCATAGATATATATTTGGATAAAGCCGACAGTAAGGCTGAATCATATCAACCGGATGCAAATTACAAGCATCTAACAATTAAGAGAAGTGATGCGGTTAGCGATGCTAACGGATATACTGTATTTAAGACAATTCCGATAAATGATATTACTCCGGCTCTAAATGGAGTTTTAGGCTTTGACGCACGTGTGAACGACGATCAAGGAACAGGAACTGTTGTTTCTCAAGCCGTATTCAATGATTATGGAAACAGGCAGGATACTAATGCAGCATACTTTGGTGATTTAAAATTGGGTGGACCATCCAAGCTTGCCAATGCTATTTATGGTACTCCGACAGTTGTTGATGAAACAATAGATATCATATGGAATAACGTTAATGGTGCCAACACCATGATAACTGACACCTGGCAGCAGGGAACCTCAGGAGCTACAGCCAAAGTTAAAACCATGTGGGATGATAAGAATCTTTATGTATTGGCAGAAGTTACCGATAGCCTTTTAAACAAAGATAGTGCTAATCCATGGGAGCAGGATTCAGTTGAAGTCTTCCTGGATCAGAATAATCATAAGACTTCATCTTACGAAGGCGATGATTACCAGATCCGAGTTAACTACGACAATGAACAAAGTGGTGGAACCAATGGAATACCTTCAGGATTCAAATCGGTAACCAAACGGACTGATTCAGGTTATGTTGTAGTGGAATCTATACCACTAACTACTATAACTATTTCGAATGGAACTATACTTGGCTTCGATGTACAAGTAAACAATGCTGATAACACTGGAAAGAGAGTTAGTACAGTAAGCTGGAGCGATCCAACAGGTAACGGATGGGCAAGTACTGTCGGTTGGGGAAACCTGCTTCTTGTAAAACCTGTTACCGGTGTAACACTTGACAAGACAACTGCTTCAGTAAATATCGGCGATACTCTGCAGTTAACTGCGACTGTTAGTCCTGCTGATGCTTCCAATAAGAGTGTAATCTGGCATTCAGACGACGAATCCATTGCAAAGGTTGATGACAGCGGAAAGGTTACTACAGTTGGCGTAGGCACTGCTGATATTACTGTAACCACCGTGGACGGTAGTTTCAAGGCAACCTGTACGGTAACAGTAAATCCGATACATGTTACAGGAATTAGCTTAAACAAGAACTATATAGCCGTTACGAAAGGTGACAGTATACAACTCAAGGCAACAATAACACCAAAGAATGCAACAGATCAAAGAATAACATGGAAATCGGACAATGAAAAAGTTGCAGTGGTTGATGCCAACGGAAAGGTTACAGCTCTCCATGTTGGTAAAGCAAAAATAACTGCTACGACTGTAGACGGAAAAAAGACAGCAGTCTGTGAGATACAGGTAGCTCCTAATGATACTTCCCGTGATGTACTGAATATGTTGTTTTGGGCTATCGTAAAATTTTTGTGTTAGCAGTACTGCAAATAAAAAATTAATGACTGTTTAGAAAATTACTTAAATAAAAAAGGCCGTACTATTCGGCCTTTTTTTTACGGAATATCATCACAAATTGCTGGGTGCAATTCTGTTGTTTCCAGGCTTTTGTCTGGAACTGCAGGGCAAAGCCATAAAAAAGAGTATAAATTGGTTTATAGAGCACTATGGCGCAGATAGAGCATCAAACTGCCCTATCCATTTCTCTAGTAACAACATTTCTCTTGCCGTACAGCCGAAGTATTGCCATAAGGCAAGTCCCCATTAACACTACAACAAAAATCAAGGTCCATACCTGTTCTATGGCATGATGATCCAAAAACCTTCCAATAAGGTAAGTACCCAGAGCTGACCCTATGGACGAGGTCAGATTATCCACAGAACTAAACCTTGCCCTGAAGTTTTTAGGACTGTTATTTGCTATGTATACACCTTTATTTGTGGCAGACAGAATCTCACCGATTGTCCAAAGTATCGTAGAAAAGATATATAGTTCAAAATTTCCACGTATTATGCCTATCATTCCAAAGCCTATTGCATAGAAGAGGCCTGCAGAAATCATATTTGAAAGAGTTTTGAACCTTCTTGTTATACCGATTATGATAAAGGTCAATAACAGTACTGTTAACGCATTGACACTCATCAGGTATCCGAAATTGCCGGAACCATTTTCCTTGAACACTTTATTCATCATCATTGGCAGTGTAAAGGTAGTCTGTCTATACGCAAAACTGTATGCAATATTTATTAGTAAAAAAACTAAAATCCTGGGACGTTTAAAGAGGGCTTGAATAAGATTGACGTGTTCCTCCTTTTCGTGGAGATTAATTCCTTTCACATTGCCATGAACCGGTTTTGTATCCTGTATAAAGATAATTACAATCGCAACAGCTACGAAGGATGTTGCAGCATCACCAATGAAAAGCAGCGGAAGAAAGTTATTAAATAGAAAACCTGCAACCATAGGCCCAACGGAAACACCGATATTTATACCCAGATAAAGAAGGGAGGAACCAACCTGTCTTTTTTCCGGAGATAGGTTGTCCGTCATAATTGCTGATATAGTCGGCCGTACAAACCCATTAAAAAATGCTGACAGTATCAACAGTGTTACTATTAAAAAGGGGATATTGATAAATCCGCAGGCTAATATACAAAATGCAGCTAAACTTTGTCCAAACAAATAAGTCTTTTTTCTACTGAATTGATCCGCATATTTTCCCCCGAGAAGTGAAGCAGGAATTGAAATTAGTGAAGCCATCATTACAATTGTACCGGTTAAGCCAAAGGATAGTTTCAGCTTTTCAGTTAACAGCAAGGAGAGAAATGGGAAAACGAAGTCTCCGAATCTGTTAATTATTTGCACAAAAAATAATGAATATATGCTCCTTGGCAGGCCTATATAGGGGTGAAATAGTCTTTTTATGCTATTCATAGTTATACTCCGTCCAAGACTTACACGCAAACACTTTGCAAATAGTCTACTAACTCTCATTTAAAATATACAAAACTTCTTTAAATAACATGTTTCTTTACTTTTCCTATTATATCATAATACACCATAAAAGAAACAGGAATATATGCTGATGATTGAGACATGATGATGCATAAGGCCAACATTTTATGTATAGCTGCGGAAATTTATAGTTTAATCTATCACCAGGGATGTAAAATTTCTTCTAAATTAAAATCTAATTTGTTGGAATTTCACATCCGGAAAAATCGATGAAGATTCGATATTTTCTCAGACGAATACTTAAGGTTTATTTTTCCACATCTAAAAATCATATGTAGGGAACTGAAAACTAACTTGAGGCTCCTATTAAAACTGTCTGCATTTATCACCTGGGAAATAATGTATATTATTGGGTTGTTTATTTCCCTCTAAAATTATACTTCTTTATAAAGACATCCTATTCAACATATAGTAAAATTATATAAAAAGACATAATTTTTGGGGGTAACATAATGAAACTTTTATGGAGACTTGGAAAAGAGGCAATCCAATACAAAGGGCTTTATGTAATAGCAATATTATCAACCCTTGCCCTTACCATGATTAACCTGGCTGCGCCTAAAATACTGTCATCGATGACAGCTTTGGTGTCACAGGGGGCAAACGATAACTATAAAGAAATTTTGGCTAAACTTACGGTGATTTTAATTCTCCTTTATCTTCTGAGGATTTTATTCCGCTATCTCAGTAACTATCTGGCCCATAAGGCTGCCTGGAACCTTGTGGAGGACTTGAGGGTCCGTGTATACAGTCACATTCAGGGACTTTCAATGTATTTTTTCGGCAATAAACAGACCGGCGATCTTATGAGCAGGGTGGTAAATGATACTGCAACCTTCGAACTGCTTTATGCTCATATCATCCCGGAAATTGTGACAAACATAGTGACAGTAGCCGGCGTTATGGCAATTTTACTTACTATCAATGTAAAGCTTGCACTGCTGACGTGTATACCAATACCTTTTATTTTATTTTCAGGATGGCTTTTTGCAGTAAAAATACGCCCCAATTTTAAAGTGTCCCAGAAAGCTCTTGCAGATTTGAACTCCAAGCTGCAGGACAACTTTTCCGGAATACATGAAATTCAAGCTTTCGGTAAAGAAGATTTTGAGGCAAGCCAAGTTTCAGTACAGGCTGGTGTTTTCACAAAAGCTATGCTTCATGCCCTCAAATTAAGCGCCGTTTTCCATCCCTCAGTGGAATTTTTATCTTCCATAGGTACAATAATTGTAGTTGGAATCGGCGGGCTTCTGGCCTTTCAAGGACATATGTCCATAGCTGATATTGTGGCATTTCTGCTTTATTTATCATTGTTTTATACACCAATCTCTAGCATAGCGAGACTTTTAGAAGACATGCAACAGGCCTATGCCGGAGCAGAACGGGTAATGATGATTTTAGACACCCCTACAGAGATTAAGGACAAATCTGGTGCTGAGGAACTTAAAGATGTGCAGGGCAGCATAACCTTTGAGTCAGTGGGTTTTCAATATGAAAAGGATGTTCCTGTTCTAAAGGATATAGAATTTACCTGCAGGCCAGGACAGATGGTTGCTCTTGTTGGCCCTACAGGAGTGGGAAAAACCACTTTAACCCAACTTATCCCAAGATTCTACGATCCTACCCACGGCCGGATTCTTATAGATGGGAAAGATATAGAAAAGGTTACTTTAGACAGCCTTAGGTCAAATATTTCCCCGGTGCTTCAGGATACCTTTCTCTTCAACGGCACCATTGCCGAGAATATCGGGTATGCGGATCCAGGTGCCGATATGGAAGAAATTATTACCGCCTCAAAGGCTGCCAGAATACATGATGATATAATGAGCATGCCGGATCAGTACGAGACCAGGGTTGGCGAAAGGGGAATGCGCCTTTCCGGAGGGCAAAAGCAAAGAATCGCCATTGCACGTGCCATTTTAAGGAAGGCACCCATCATCATTCTGGATGAGGCTACTGCATCTGTGGATACCGCTACGGAGAAAGAAATCCAAAAGGCCATAAGTGATTTGGCCGGTTCAAGAACTGTAGTAGTTATAGCCCATCGCCTTTCCACTATTCAAAATGCGGATATAATCCTGGTTTTGGAGGAAGGAAGGGTAATTCAAAAGGGAACTCACAGAGAGCTTATGGAGGAGCAAGGCCTTTACAGGCAGCTTAACCTTGCGCAGATCAGCTGATTGAATTTATCTGTCACGAAAAACCACACTTCAGCCGGAGTGTGGTTTTTCAACATATTTCACTAATAGTATATGCTTGACTGCGAATAATGTTACTAAATGTTTACTAATGGCGGATTATCATAAAAGGAAGAAAGAAGAAAGAGTAGTATAGTAATCATTAAGGACTTTTGAAAATGATAGTTGGATGAACTATCGAAACCATTTACTATTAATTGGAAAAGTGTTAAAATTATAATTGCAATAGTTAAAATATAATAATGGGGTGAATCAGATGGAGGGAAATAATTTCAATCCAAATAATCAACAGAATAATAATACATTACAAAATGGCGATGTCAGCTACAATCAAAATGCAGGATATAACCAGTATCAGGGGTACAATCAGAACGGAATGTATAATCAGGGGTATACATATAATCAACCCTACATTGAGGCTAGATTAAAGCATTCAGGATTAGGTATAGCATCCTTCGTAATGTCACTAGTTCTCATATTTGGCTATTTTATAATATTCGCTGCATCAGCATCCCTTGCATTAAATGAAGATACCACTGAAGGCCAATTTGCAGTAATAGGTCTTGGAGTCATATTTCTGATGATCTTATCCGTAGTTGCTTTGATATTAGGAATAGTAGGAACCGCATTAAAAAACCGTAAAAAAGGCTTTGCCATAGCTGGATTAATAATTAACAGCTTATCGCTGCTGGCCATGATAGCTGTAATAGCAATTGGTATTGTGAATAATAATAGAATCAGCGGTTTATAGGAAGAACCATCAATATTCCAGGTTGATAATAATAAAAAGTATAAGTTAAAGCTTATATAAAAAAGCCCACTTACAGCAAACTAAACTGCCGTTGGTGGGCTTTTCATATCAAGCTGTATCGTCTAAGCTCTTTTAAGCTGATTTCATTTTTTGGACTTAGATCTTATACTTTAAATCGTCTGTAATTACCAATTGAACCGACTCTACCGATGTACATCTGCTGTCTGTTTACTGCACCTTTGTAGGCTCCTTGAGGATTATCGCTGAAATATTCATTCTTGTAGCTGATTCCGCCGGTAGATTCCTGCGTTGACCAGTATTTAAAGCCTACTATATTACCAGGCTTATCCCTTAACCAATTAATAAATACAACAGTATGTCCTGACTGAGACCTGCTAAAATCAATAAAGTCTCCAGCTTTTGCATCTTCAAATCTGGCGATTCTGGTTCCGAGTCCATATTTGACAATTGCCCCAGCCAGCTGATCTCCCTCAGATTTAGGCGTTCCCAGTGCGTTATACCATATAAGCATAAAGTCCCTCATATTGTCTATAGTCATGTTATTAATATTGTCAGGAGATAATCCTGCTTCTATGTTCCTGGCCACTATAGCCTTAAAGAAAACCTCATAGGTCAGGCCAACACAGTGGCTGGACCTGCTTCCGTTCGGGTTTGCTTTTGCAATTATAGAACCTTTATAAACAATATTCTGAGTCACTCCATTATAATGCTGGTAATCATCATTTAGAAGATAGGGAAACTTATCTCCGTCATAGGAATGGATTACCTTCAGCACATAATCGTTTAAATCCGATTTGGCAGCAATAGCTTGTTGCTCGGCCTTTGTTGGTGACGGAATTGGAGTAGCGTTGGCAGAAGCTGTATCAGCAGGATTAGCTGCAGGCAGTACCTTTGAATCCGGTGACTTAACCTGAACCGGGGTTGCCGCGGCAGATTTCACTGGAGGCGTGGTTTTTGAAACCGAATGTCCTGTTATCGTGAAAAAGGCACCTGCAGCAAGTACAGCTAATATTGTGCCGAATTTTGTTTTATTGGCTTTTGAAAGCATATGGCTTGTCTCCTTTTGAAGTTCAATATATAATGTGAGGCTTATTTTTATTTTAAAATATCGTACAAACTCTTTCAATAAGAAATGGAACATTCCATTATATACCTGAAATATGTATGTTCGTGCGTTATAGGATGGTATATAAGGTAACTAATGCTATAAATCACCATAAAAATATTTGAAATAGTAGGCCTATTTGCTATAATTAACAGAGAGGTGGTATTATATGGTAAATGACTATAGAAAAACATCTGTCTGTCTGCTTTTTTTACTAGTTATTTTGGGAGCATTTGTATTTGTTTTTTCTTCATGTAGAAAGGAAGAAGAAAGCCCATATACGGTTTTTAAGGATTATACAGCCAAATGGGAGAAACAAGATTTTAATGGTATGTATGGTATGCTTTCCAGTGATGCAAAAAAGAGTATTACTGAACAGCAGTTTTGTGACAGATACTCTAAAATTTACAAGGACATAGAAGCAAAAAATATTGCTTTGAAGCTGGAAGGCCCAGAAGCAAAGGTGGGTAAGGAAGAAAGCTTGATAGTACCTTTCTCATTAGATATGTCCACTATTGCTGGTGACATTAAGTTGGAAACATATAAAGCAAAATTAATAAAGGAAAAGTATGATAAAGACACTAAGTGGACAATTGACTGGGATGAAAGTATGATTTTCCCCGGCATGGATAAACAGGATAAGGTTCTGCTGGATTTCAATCATGCCAAACGTGGTACCCTTTATGACAGAAATGGCAAACAATTAGCCGTGGAAGATAAAGATACTCTTGTGAATATTTTTATATATCCGGCAAGCTTTAACAAAGATAAGGACAATAACATTAAAGTCATGGCGGGTATATTGAATATAGATCCTTCCACAATTCAAAAAAAGCTGGATGCCAATAAGGATCCGGAGCAGCGTGTGGATATTGTGACAATTTTATTTTCCGACACAGCCAGGAAGACAGCACTTCTGGCTATAAACGGGGTAAGGGGGGAAAGGGCC
>JAUZPH010000110.1 GCA_030706065.1 Bacillota bacterium
GGGGACGGTTCATCATTTTTCAGCAATGACTAAAAATGATGAACCGTCCCCATTCTTAATTAATCAATATTTGTACTCGTACACCTTTTGTCCATCCTTGTTCAGGCCGGTAAGTGCCGTATAGCTGTAGTGGTGTATCTTGTCATCCCAATAAAATATAAACATCTTATTCGAATCGATATTATATTTAAGTGTACTGTTCTGGCCATTTTCGCTGACTTCCAGATCTATTTCCGTGATATCGGGGTCGTTGACATAGCCGTAAATCTTACAGATGAATGAATTTTGTCCGTTGGAGCTTCCGTCATAGCTGTGGGTAATCTTATTGTTATAATCTATAGGAGTCCCTCCGGTGCCCTGTGGATACCATTTTATTGAAGCCTTCCTTACAGCATTTGCTGAGAACCAATCCTTATATTTCGCTAGGTATATCTTTTCGTTCTCAAAATCTATGACCTTCTTAACCTCGGAGGGTCCATAGTTGCTTGTCTTTTCAGATGCCTTGAAGGCGTTCTCAGCAGTAAAGCTGCCATAAGAGAAGAGGTAGCAATATATGCAGATTGCCAGAAGCACTACCGCAACTATCCATTCCAAAATTCCGGTCAACTTTTTAACAAGCTTCATTTGTTTCCCTCCTTCGCCAGCGGCACTTTCACTTCCATTTTTCTATCATACAAATCCAGAGTAAATGTTAACTCCTGGCAGTCACTATCTATAGGGCCATATTCAACAAGGGCTTCTTCTCCCCATATCTTTCCGGAGCTTTCATTGCCTTCCCACGGGATTTTGTGCCCAATATTATCATTGAGCTTAATGCAGGACCACGGAAAAGGCCATCCGATTTCTTCACTCAAACTATATCTTACGTAAATGTCGCTGCCTGACTTGATTACCTTCTGAATATTCAATGTATCATTATCAATCTTTACTTTTTTACCAGCCTCAATAACCTGTGCATTGCCGTTCTTGACTAAATCCTCCATTTGGCCGTTATAATATTTCCCCTCAGGTATGCTTTCAACAGCCAGTGGTGCCAAAATAATAATGCATACTAAGACAATCAACCGCCTGGTTAACTTGATAATTCCTATTCCTTTTGGTTTTATATCAGTTTCAATACTGGCAGGTTCAGGGTTATTCTCCTCAATGCTCTTTGTTTCCACGTCACTGACATTTGTTATCTCCCATTTATCAGTATCAGGTTCCCATCTGGCATCCTTCCAATTTTTTTCTGCATTATCAAAAAAACTTAACCTTTTCAAATCAACAGAATCAAACTTAATATTCACGGGTTCCCTCGGTAACAAAGGGCCGCCTGTTAGAAAGTTGAAGGAATCTGATGACCTTTCAGACACCTGTCCCTCATAATATGTCCCATCCTTAAGATAAAAGGCTACCTTGCCATCGGCTAAATCAAAAAAGCTTTCAAATATTTTTTCTAAAGTTTTCATACGCTTCTCCTTTACCGGCAACTTCCTGCTGCCAAACCCCGGTGTCAAAATTGCCTATTGCCATATTTCCTTACATTCATATTTCGATATTGTTGAAAAATTACCTTCATCAAATGGTATAGTTTTGAACGACAAAAAATGTCATAATTAGCCTTTATTAGACAGCTCAGTATGTTCCAGCAATGTGGACGGTTCATTAATTTAATAATCAAGTCTTTTCATAAACACAGATATGACAGAGCAGGAAGAATGAATGATCCTCACTTGGTAAGCCGTTTAATACTTAATTTGCACTTACTTTTCAGGTCCTTGACATAAACATAAATATGTTTATTATCAACTTCGATAGTCACCTGGACTATTGGTTGTCCCGCATCCATCGGCAGAAATTTTGTTATTCTATACTGTCCAAGGAAAGTACACTTTTCCGTTAGTTCGTTCGTCCCCCTATAAAAGCCAAGGGTTATATGCTCCTGATTATCCTCGGAAGTTGTAAAGGTTAAAGACCTCTTACAAGGTACTTTTTCGCCTTTCTTTATAAGTGGAATAAGCCTTCCATCAAGGGTGCCGATTCCAATATTCTCCTTGACCAAATTATTGATGGTTGCTGCCTCATCTTTATCAATAATTACCCGTTGAGCCTTGTCCTCTACTTTCACCTTCTTCTTAGGTTTGACCGCTGAACTAAACAACAGTACGATTACTGTAACCGCCAGAATATCTATAATAATCAAGATCATTTTAATTCCCTCCAAACGTGTAAATTCAGTATGCTGTTACGACCGGCTGACTACGTATCGGTCCGCCTGCTCAAGGTCTTCTCTGTTTTTTTGTATTTCATTTCTTCTTCTCTCATAAAGATATTCTACTTCAGCTTATGTATATTCAGCCTTGGTTAGTCCTATATAAGTAGGGACGGTTCATCAGTATTTGCTCTAGAAAATATAATGAACCGTCCCCAGGTTTAATCTCTCGATAAATGGCAATAATCTAAAAAAACGAATCTTTCGTAAAGGTTGATGATTACTATGCCAAGAACTGCTCGAATAAAAAATGATGCCGGGATCTATCATATTATGGTGAGGAGCATTAGTGATGTTTCTCTCTTCAAAGACTCCTTGGATAAAGATAGGTACCTCGATTTAGTCAGAAAGTACCAACAGATTTTTCTTTTCAAAGTGTATGCCTATTGCATTATGACTACTCACGCCCATTTCGCAATTGACTGCTGCGGTGCAGATATAAGCAAAATCATGAAATCCGTCGATCAATGTTACTCTGCCTATTTTAATAAAAAATACAGCAGGCATGGTCATGTGTTTCAGGATAGATTCAAGAGTAACTTGATTGATAATGAGAATTATCTTATGGTTCTTACCGCTTATATACATAACAATCCAAGGGATATAATAAAATACAAGAACTGTGCAGAAAAGTATAAATACTCTAGCTTTGGAATTTATCTCGGGATATCTGAGGATAAATCCAAGATACTGGATACTGACTTCATTCTGGGACACTTCAGTAATGATACCACCAGGGCAAAAAAATCCTACTTGGAATTTATCAATAGGGTAACAGAAGGCCAGGATAAGATAGATATAGAATTTAAAAATGACGGAAGTGAATGTAGAAGCGAACGCAAAATACTGATTAGAGACTTGCCCCCGGATAAGATTATTGATTTTATATCAAACTATACAGGTGCAGCCTTCAACATTCATATCAAATTCATTCATTCGAATACAGATTTGAAGGCTCTAAGCATATTAGTTATGCGCTTCTTGTGTAATCTAAGCCTTAAAGACATCTGTGCCAGTATTGGAAACATAACAATTTCAACAGTATGCCGGCTTTATGAGAAGGGGTATCGGTTGATTTCTGAAAGTCGCAGATATGCAACTTTGATGGACGACATCATAAGTAAATTTTCAGCTGCATAGTTACAGGTTGTCCCGTTTACATACAGCTTGTTCAAAAATTTAGAGCACTATTTAAAGATAATTACTATGCTTTAAAGGTAGGACAAGCTTAATATATTCAGAAAACATTTTAACTACCATATATATTTTAGGGTATCTGCATAGTTTATATCTGCAGATACCCTAACTTTTTTACCTGTAATAGTTTAAAATTACGTCCTGTCCGATTCTATTGAACCGTCCCCAATTCATCCAAAGTTTTGAACTCGTAGCCCTCCTTCTTCCACTCCTTGATGAGGCTGTCCAGAATTGCTGCATTGGTTGAAGATTCTGCATGGAGAAGACATATCATCCCCGGCTTGGTGTTCTTTAACAGCAGGCTTTTAGCCTGCACAGGATCCGGCTGGCTGTTGACATCATAGTCCTTGTAAGCCAGGGAAAAGAATATGGTCTTATAAACGAGCTTTTGAGTGTAGTAGAGGGACAGTTCACTAAAATTGCCATTTGGCGGCCGGAAGTATTTTGAAACGTGGATGCCAGGTATCGATGCCGCTGCTTCTTCCACTCCCGTAAGTTCTGCATCAAATTCTTTCTCGTCTTTGAAACCCGGCATCAGCTTATGGTGTACTGAATGATTACCTATAATGTGGCCTTCATCCACCATCCGTTTTAGCAAGTCCGCATTTTTCACACCATTAAAGGTAGCACCAATATATGGTTTTGTGATGAAAAAAGCAGCCTTTACATTATTCGCTTTCAAAGTATCCAATATGCTGGGGGTATATCCATATTCGAACCCCTCATCAAATGTCAGGTAGATGACTTTTTTTGAGGTGTCGCCAAAAGCATAACCTTGATACTTTGCCAGTAAGGCAGAACATTCCTTGGGCGAGTAAGCCCAGGACCATCCGGTATTCTTATCACTTAGTTGTGTAATATCGGACAAGACTATAGGCGTAAACGGTTTTGGTTCGCCGCCTGTACCCTGAGAAGGCTTGTCCCCCTCCATTACACCACTGGCTTCCCCCACGACAACCGGGCTGTTTCCACTTTTCCCGGATTCGTTTGAAGCGGCTTGTCCTTGAAAATAATTCACAGAACTAGCATCTGCAGTGGTGTTTTCACCCTGAGTGCCGGTGCTGCTTCCACTTGCAGTGATATTGCTGCCGGACGAGGGTATGCTTCTTCCCGGACTGCATCCTGCAACAGTAAAAGAAAGCAGGAAAGCCGATGTTAAGACCACTATTAACCTCTTATGCATTTTATACCTCTCCATATCCATATATTCTAATAATTTAAATTCTCAATATTACCCCTTAAATATGTATACGTAAAAAAGCAGGTTTAGTTTTAATATTATACAAATATTGTAAGCTTTGCAATAGGCTTCTTTCCCTTGTAAAGGATATAACCGGATTAATACTGACAAAAAAGCACCGGAATGCCCAAAGGCGCTCCCGGTACTCTTCTTACTTGAGTTTTTATTTTATTATCATGATATACTAGCCCTTACAGCCTCCTGCCCAGTCATTACAACAGTTCCTTTGCCGAACGGTACTCAAGTCCAAGGCTTTCTGCAACTGCCTTATAGGTTATATAGCCTTTATATGCATTAAGCCCAAGCAGCAGTGATTCATCTTCCTTCATAGCCCTTACCGCTCCCTTGTTGGCTATATCAAGCAGGTAAGGCATTGTGGAACCTGTGAGAGCATAAGTTGAAGTCTTTGGAACTGCTCCCGGCATATTGGCAACGGAATAATGGATAACTCCGTACTTCTCAAAGCATGGGTGGTCATGGGTTGTTACCCTGTCGATAGTTTCAACGGAACCGCCTTGATCAATGGCTACGTCTACAATTACCGAACCCCTTTTCATTGCTTTAACCATTTCTGTTGTCACTATCTTGGGCGCCTTTGCCCCTGTTACCAGCACAGCTCCCACCAGCAGGTCAGCCTTCCTGGACATATCGGCGATATTGTACTCATTGCATACAAGAGTTGAAACCCTCCCATTAAATATATCATCCAGATAAGCCAATCTACTCTTATTGATATCAAGGATAGTTACTCTTGCGCCAAGGCCTACAGCCATTTTTGCGGCATTAAGGCCGACAGTTCCTCCGCCCACAATCACTACTTCGGCAGGCAGCACTCCTGTTACACCACCAAGCAGCATACCCACTCCTCCGTTATATTTCTGCAGAAGATAGGCACCTACCTGTATCGACATCCTTCCCGCCACTTCACTCATGGGAGTTAATAATGGAAGGTTGCCAGTCTTTGTTTGTACAGTTTCGTAGGCAATAGCCGTAAGCTTTTTATCAATCAGGGCCTGGGTTAAGGAAGGATTTGGTGCAAGGTGCAGGTAAGTGAAAAGAGTCTGACCCTCTTTGAAAAGATCATACTCGCTTTCCAATGGTTCTTTTACCTTTACAATTGTATCTGCCTGTTCAAATACATCGGTATTTTTTTCAAGTATTACTGCACCGGCTGCCTGAAAATCGGAATCTTCTATTCCGCTACCGACCCCTGCAGATCTTTCGATGATAACCTTATGACCCGAATTTACAAGGGCGTGTACCCCTGCAGGTGTAATAGCTACTCTGTTTTCATTATTTTTTATTTCCTTTGGAACTCCAATAATCATTTCTTATACCTCCGTTTAATCGTAATCCGGTTTTATGGAATAGTTGTTTTTAATTGTAGATAGAGTTACCGTGGTCTTGGTCTTTTGGACCCCGGAAACAAGTTTTATTCTGTTTAATATCATTTCCAGTGTTTCTGTGTTTGTTGTAATAATCTTCAGTGCGTAGTCATAATCTCCGGCAAGATAATAGCACTCGATAATTTCATCTTCCTTTTGAACTACTTCGATGAATTTATCAGCAAACTTTGGATTTTCCAGGCTCACAAACATGATAACAGTCAAACTTTTATCCAGCTTTTTAGGGTTTATAATTGCCGTGTACTTTTCAATTATTCCCGATGCATCAAGCTTTTTTAACCTGTCACTTACTGCAGGTACTGACAGGTTAATTTTACTCGCAATTTCTGATGCAGTAATTCTGGCATTATTCTGCAGCAGCCTGAGAATATTAATATCGATATTATCCATAGGTTAACCTCACTATGTATCTTTTTAATATATTATATGACTTATGCTAAATATTTTAAATAGAATATGGTTAAATACATAATATTTTAAGCATAACCCCATAACTTATTAAAACATTTTAATCCTAATCTCCACGAAGTGTTTTTGTCTTAAATTTTTTATTCATTTTAGAATATTCTGAAATCGAGTTTGATTCTTAGAAATTTTGAGCATTGATTAACTACCTGGACAAGCATCACTCAATTAATGCCTCTGCTTGAAAATGATGAACCGTCCCCACTACATCAGGTAGGCATTTGCCTTGACGTACTGGTAGCTGAGGTCGCAGCCCCAGGCCACCGCGCAGTGGTCGCCGGCCTTCAGGTCAGCGGATATCCTGATGAAGTCTCCGGATAGGACGCTGTCCAGTTCATCCTTATTGTAATCTGTCTCGGATGCACTTTTGACAATCTGAAGCTCAGCCTCATCATTGCCTACAAATATATCAAACTCCTCAGGATTTATAGCTGCGCCGCAGTAACCAAGAGCGCAGGCCACCGTGGAGGACTTCAGGGCGCTCCCGAAAACCTCGCACTTCACCAGACTGGAGGAAACCACAGCCCTTGCCGCCGTCCTGGCATCGAGCCTGGAAGCGGCATTTCTGACCTTTACCTCTATGAACTTGGTGGAACCCTCACCGTCCTTTGCTACCATCTTTGCCAGTTCGGTACAAACAAAATCAAGAGCTCTGCAGAATTCCTCGTAGTCCTTGTCCTCGGTATTTATCATAGTGTTATCCGAGGCCCCATTTGCAATAATCACCGCCATATCGTTTGTGCTTGTATCCCCGTCCACTGAGATCATGTTGTAGGAATCGTCTATGCCTTTCACCAGAGCCCTGTGAAGAAGCGGCTTCGAGATGCTGGCATCGGTAGCCATGAAGGTCAGGGTCGTTCCCATGTTAGGGTGAACCATGGTGGATCCTTTGGTCATGCCTGCTATAGTCACCTTTCTTCCCCGCAGCTCAAATTGCACTGCAATAGTTTTATTGCATGTATCAGTTGAAAGAATAGCATCTGCAGCATCGTGTCCCCCATCTTCCGACAAGGCTGAACAGGCTTTTTCAATGCCGGGCACTATGATTTCCATAGGAAGCTGAATGGATAGTGCCCCTGTGGAGGCTGCCAGTACTTCCTGAGGAGATAAATTCAGGCACGCCGCCGCAACCTCTGTCATTTTCCTGGCATTTCTGATGCCCTCCAGGCCAGTGCAAGCGTTGGCATTTCCGCTGTTTACGACAATAGCCTGAGTATTTTCATTCCGTATATGTTCCATGTCAACGGTGAGCGGTGCCGCTTTCACATTGTTTCCTGTAAAGACTGCTGCCGAATTGGCCTTATATGCGCTGTAAATTACGCATAAATCCTTCTTCCCATCCTTCTTGATTCCGCCGGATATACCGGCTGCCAGTATTCCAGGAACGTCTGTAATGGTACCCTTTGACAATATATCCATGATTCCGACTCCTTTATTATATAGATGTGTGAGTTTATATTTTAATTTATCACCTTCGAAAAATCGTTAAAGATTCAACATTTTTTTAGGTGAATTTGTTAAGATTTAAACTCACACATCTTTATTAGTTCTTTAACAGTAAATTACTTAATAATCTTTGAAATACAATCAAGTCTTCTCTGCTATATTCTATTATGCTGCCGGCGGTATTCTGCTATTCACGGGAGATGGCTTATTCCATAATAAAACACAATATGAACCCACACCCATTATTTCCAAATGAATAATACATGCAGGTTTTGACGCATACTAATAGAGGTTGTAGCGAATCCATAATTTTTCTATGTCCTGCGCTGCTTCAGTTATTTTGGCGCAGTGATTATGAAGGAGGCGGATTTAGAATGTATACAGGGCAAAAGGTAAGATTAAGGGAATACAGGAGAGAAGATATTCCTATCCGTCTCTCCTTTATTAATGACCCGGAAATTTGTTCAGCTTTGACTCCCGATATTCCTTATCCAATTACCATGCATGAGGAGGAAAAAAACTACCAATCTATTACGGCAGTGAGTGATACCTATCGGTTCGCCATTGAAACCCTTAAAGACCAAAAATTGATTGGCGGATGCAGCATAAACAGTGTGGACTGGAAAAACAGCGTTGCTGTAATAGGTATATTCATAGGTGACAGAAACTACTGCGGCAGGGGCTATGGAAGCGATGCCGTAAGAGTACTATTAAAATTCATATTTATGCAGATGAATATACATAAAATCCGGCTTACCGTATACTCTTTCAATCAAGCTGCCATACGCTGCTATGAGAGGTGCGGCTTTAGGGCAGAAGGCGTGCTAAGGCAGGAAATATACAAAGATGGAAGGTACTTTGACAAGATCTTCATGGGCATTTTAAAAGAGGAATATTTATCGGATAATGACATTTCTGCTAATACAAAACTATGAATAATGATGCAAAAGTTTTAGTATCCTAATAGTTATGAAATATCAATATAAGAGTGCTGTCATACGGCTCTAAATAAAATATCGGGCTGATAACCCGCGTGGAGGAAATAAAATTGGGACCTAAAAGCTTTAAAGTTTTTGACGGAAGGAACATTTACTCACACAGGAAATGTATACGACTGATTCTGGACTTGGAAGACTGTATCAAAATTGATTCAGACAGGTTGACTGGATTTAATGAAAGGCTGCTGAAGCTGCTGCCGGAGCTTAAAAGCCATCGGTGCAGCCCGGGAGAGGTAGGTGGATTTGCCAAGGTACTTGAGCAAGGAACTCCCCTTAACCATGTATGCGGACATATAGCAGTAGCACTCCAGAACAGAGTTGGAGCAGATGTCAGTTTTTGTTCCGAGAGCAAAAGCGGTTCTTCTATCTGTTATACCGTTTATGAATTCAAATACAGGAATACCGGAATAGAAGCCGGAAATATTGCAGTGGAAATCATAAACTCACTGGTAGAAGGCAGGGAAGTAGGTTTATCGAGTAAATTA
>JAUZPH010000111.1 GCA_030706065.1 Bacillota bacterium
GAAAATTCTTTTAAATGAAAATGTAGAAAATTTAACGAACTATTTTATATTGATGATTAAATATTATTTGGGTACATCAAAAATCAATGAATTACAAGCAGTGGTCAATATATTAAGTGAGAAGATTTAACAATACAAAAAGTGCTGAATATTGAAATTTTAAGCATGCATAAAGTCAGTTTACTTAATTTTTTCCTTGTTAAAAAGAGTGTACAATATGTACACTCTTTTACTTTGAAAGTCATGCAGGAAACTGTTTAAAATTGGATATTACGATCAATGGGCTGGGACAATGAGATCAGGGAATCCGTTCTTTGAATTCCATTTATAACATGAATCTTATTCATTAATAAATCCTGAAGGTGTGAAATACTCTTACAGATAACCTTTATAAATAACGAATATTCACCGGTTGTATAATGAAGCTCAACTATTTCCTTTATCTTTTTCATCTCTTCCAGTACATAAGAAAAAGAAGAGGATTTATCTAAAAATATTCCAACAAAACAGCAAACATCGTAGCCAAGCTTTGAAGTGTCCAACAGCAGCTTTGTACCCTTTATTATACCCATATCTTCCATCTTCTTCATTCTTACATGTATGGTACCACCGCTAACATGGCACATCCTTGCAATCTCCAGATAAGGAGTTCTAGAATCTTTTATTAATATCTCAAGTATCTGGTAGTCTAAATCATCCAA
This sequence comes from Bacillota bacterium, assembly GCA_030706065.1. GTDB lineage: Bacteria > Bacillota > Clostridia > Clostridiales > Clostridiaceae > JAEZDX01. Next base: position 702 of record JAUZPH010000111.1, read on the forward strand.
TTGTGGATTAGAATAAAAACTCATATGCTCACCTCGTAAAAATATATGTTTATTTAATTATATCAGAAAATTGTGATAAATTAATAAATAATTTAAATTTATTTATGAAATTAATTATTTTAATTTGATACAATTATACATCTCATTATATCACAAATTTACTTATAAGAAGTATCATATTTATCTACAAGTCTAAATTTTATTAAAAGTAATTTACATACACATTATTATAATATAAAATTATAATAGTCAATAAACAATTTGCAAAAGGGGGGAATACAATGTTCCTGGATGTTTTATTAATGTTCTTGCTTCTTGTGGTTATTTTGGTAGTGTTCAATGTATTAAAGGTTTTTGTATTTGACAAGGTACATATAAACAAGTGGTTAATACTGCTGGCAGCTGTTTTATTCGCGGTACTTCCTGGAGTCCTTAATCTTCCGCAGGGACGCTACTGGACATTACTTTATATGCCTTTTTCTATTATTCCTGCTTTATGGTTCGTCAATCTCATGTTTTTTGCAAAAAAAGATGTAAAAGAAGTTAAAAAGATTAAGATTAAACCTAAGGCAAAACCGAACAGAGTTAAAAATAATCATAAGTAAAAAAGAGAGCCTTGCTCTCTTTTTTAAATATATTCAATAAAAATTGGAGAGGTTATGGCCTCCCTGTTATTTTCCATAAGAAGGTTAACAACAAACCAGTTAGCTGTGCCGCTATCTATGCTGAAGAATAATTCTGTTTTTGGCATATCCAGGTTCTGGCTTTCTCTAATTACCATACCCTTGTTAGAAAATACTTTAATCTTTTGAATAGGATGAAACAAATCTTCTGCAGCTATTGAGAAGTTTAGTGATTCTTGACCTTTTATTTTAATAATACTTCCCATGATTTGTCCATTTATCGAAAACTTGACTTTTAATGTCCTTGATTCAGTAGAATAGGTGTTTCGCTGTAAAAAAGCTTTTTTTAAACTATCTTCATTTAACTTTCGTGTAATGACAGCAGTGACATTATCGCTGTCTCCCCAATTTTTGCGATGATTATCCTGACCGTTAACTGCTGCAAGCTTCCAACCAAGGTCCAAAAGGTGGAAGTAATTTTTATAGTATCGGTGGTACTTGCCCGGATAGCTGCCGTTTCCAGTCTCAATGCAGTGTATAAATTCGTTCAATTCTAAATTGTTTTTGATTCGGTTTATACTTTCTCCAGGGTGGTTTATTATTCCTATCGCATTATTGTTTTTAAGCCATTTGCGGAACTCATCAATGGTAAGCCTATGATCAATACATTTTCTAACGGAAATAATATTAATATCGAGATTTTGAAACAATTTATATTCAAAACCCAGTATAGGTAAAAAATCTTTGTGATGATGTCTATACCAGCTTACATCGTCCTTATGATCACCCCATACAGTCTTGTGATTTTTGGAGGATTTATTCATGTAGGTATAGTGATCACTGATGATAATGTAGTCTAAACCATTACCTCTGCAGTGTTCAATGGCTTCTTTAACTGTTCCTTTTCCTGTTGATGCTGCGGTATGGCAGTGGGGAATTCCATAGTATATCCTATAATCTTCACTTTCGGATCTGGGTTTCTTTTTATGGTTGGAACTCAAAACTTCATCTCCTTATAGTATTGCCATAATACTATAATATAAAAAAAGGTGACACGAGGTCACCTCTTTTAGCTGCAGCCGGTAGTAGTTCCACAATCCAGACATACCATGCAGGTACCATTTTTAACCATCCTGGTACTTGAACAGTTTCTGCAGATTGTTCCATAAACTCTTTCTCCGACTTCCGATTTTGTAGGAGATGCTTCTGCGGCTGCTGCATGTTCCGGTTTTACCTGGCATCTTGTAAAATCCTTCAGTTCTATATCAATTATTTTACTGATGAGGTCTGATATAGAAGAAACATGTTTTATATATGGGTGCTTTTGCACAAAGCCATAGGGTTCATATTTTTGCCCTCGCAGCATTCTCGATATGTCCTTGGGGGGTACATTATATTGCAGCATAACGGAAATCGATTTTGACAGGGAATTCAGAAGCCCTGTTATGATAGTTCCTTCTCTATCAGTAGTAATATATATTTCACAAATCCTTCCCTGTTCATCCCTGTTGACTGTGGTATAAATCTTTACATCATCAATTTGGGCAGGATGGGTAGTGCCAAACCGTATGCCTTCAGGTTTGTGTCTCTTGGAATAATGATGGTTCTCCTGAAATCCCTTTGCATAATTGAGCAAGGCATCGTAAGTTAGGTTATTCAAGTTAACTTCGGATTTATCTTCAAGAGATACATTGAGAGGCTGACTTGCTTTTGAGGAATCTCTGTAAAGGGAAATTCCCTTAATTCCGAGCTTCCATGAATCCAAAGTTACTTTCTTGAAATCTTCTATGGTCGCATTTTTTGGAAGGTTAACAGTCTTTGAAATGGCACCGGATATTACTGGGGTTAGAGCGGCAACCATTCGTACATGACCCTCAGGCGCAATATATCTTTTTCCTGAACCACATTTGTTGGCAGTATCAAACACTGCCAGATGTTCCAGCTTCAAATGAGGGGCACCTTCAATTTTTCCATCCAGCATTTTTTCATATTCCATACTGCCGGTATTAACTTTTTCACTTCTCAGTACATAGCTTAAAATATCATTTATCTCCTGAGGGGAATATTCCAAATTAACCAGAGCTGCTTCTATTACAGGGTTAATAACGGTCATAAACCCGCCTCCGGAAAGTTTCTTATATACTATATGGCTGAAGAAAGGTTCTATGGAGGTTGCACCACAATCCATGGCAAAGGAAATTGTTCCAGTTGGAGCAATGACCGTCACCTGTGCATTTCTATATCCGAACGCCTCTCCGGATTCCAATGCTTTTTTCCATATCTTTTTTATTAAAGTTGACACATCAACCAATCTTAATTTTATCAAAAGATCATGATCGATTTCTACAGGCTTGTAGTTGAGTCCCTCATATTCTGAATTCAGTGCTCCTGAAACACGGCAGTGGTTCCTTATAACCCTGAGCATTGGCTCTTTATTTATATCAAACTTCTCGAAAGAACCAACTTTTTTGGACATCAAGGCTGAGATAAAATAGGACTGTGCAGTCATCAGAGAGGTCAATCCTGATGCGATGCTGCGTGCTTCCTCTGAGTCATAGGGTAAACCCATAATCATAAACAGTGATGCTAAATTTGAAATTCCAAGTCCAGTGGTTCTGAATAAGTAGGTTTTTCTTGCTATATCCTCCGTTGGAAACTGGCCAAAATGTATGGAAGCCTCGAGAGCAAGCTGTACCATAGATATCATATGTACATAACCATTTACATCAAAGGTTTTTTCGTCATTGTCATAAAATTTATAGATATTGATAGATGCAAGATTACAGGATGTATCATCCAAAAATGCATACTCACCACAGGGGTTTGTAGAATTTATCCTATTGTAGGGTGTATTATATTTTCCGTCTTCTCCATTAGGACATGTATGCCATGCATTAAAAGTATCATCAAATTGGGGAGCAGGGTCTGCACATTCCCAAGAGGATCTGTTCAACATTTCCCATAACTCGGAAACCTTAACTTCCTTATTTACTGAGCTGTCTATTCGGCCTTTCAATTCTATTACAGCATCTCTATCTTCAGAGAGTGCTGCTACCTTAGACATAAATTCGTCGCTTAATCTTATTGAATTGTTGCTGTTCTGCCCGGATACCGTAAGATAGGCCTCTCCATCCATATCCGTATCATACCCCATCTTGGCAAGAGCGTGGACTTTGGCTTCTTCCTTGGATTTCCAGGTGATAAAGTCTTCAATTTCCGGATGGTCAATATTGAGACATACCATCTTTGCTGCTCGTCTAGTAGTTCCGCCGGATTTAATTGCTCCTGCATTTCTATCCAGGCCCTTAAGGAAACTCATAAGCCCCGAGGAAACTCCTCCTCCGGAAAGCTTCTCCCCTACAGCTCTTATATGTGAAAAGTTTGTTCCAGTACCGGAACCTCCCTTAAAGAGCTTTGTTTCAGTAACATATTGTTCCGTAATGGAATGAGGGCCCAATAACTTATCTTCAATGGAAAGTATAAAACAAGCTGATGCCTGAGTTCTTGAATAGGCATCCTTTGTCTTAACTACTTTTTTCTTTGAAGGATCGTAATAGAAGGTATCATTTGATTCGCCGGAAATTCCATAGGCCAGATTGAGGCCCGTGTTAAACCATTGTGGTGAATTAGGAGCATACATTTGTTCTAGAAGGGCATATACCATTTCATCATAAAAGATTGCCTCTTCCTCATCATTTTCAATAATGCCCTCATCCCTCAAAGCGGCACTCCAAAATTTTACCATCCTGTGTGCCACCAGCTTCATGCTGTTTTCATAGCCCAATCCATTAGGAACGCCAGCCTTCCTGAAATACTTTGAAGCAATGATATCACAGGCATTTTGTGAATAATTTAGAGGGAATTCTAATTCCTTCATATCCAAAAGTATTTTGCCCGACTTGTAATCCTTAAGCAGAACATCAACCTTTTTCCATTGAAATAAGTCATATACAGTTTTATCCTTATTTTCATCTAATTCTTTAGTGTAGTACCTAATAAATAATTCCTTTATGTTTTCCATTCTGCACCTCCATAAATCGCGCATCTATATGTAGTGTTTACCGCAAATGTATTATACAATATATTGTGTACACATTTACTATTATAAATTACTTTTTCTATAAATACAATAATCAGTGTTAATAAACAATTAAAATATTTTGTCAGAAGATATTATATATTAATGCTTGTTGTGATATTATTTTGTATAAAAATATAGTTAAAGGGTGAATTATAATGATTTGTGGTTGGAAGGGCAAATTACCAGGTATAGATACAGATACCTATATTACCGAAGGAACTTATATTGTTGGAGACGTTACTCTTGGGCCGGATTGCAGCATATGGTATGGTGCAGTGCTGAGAGGAGATGACAATTCCGAAAACTTGATAAAGCTCAGGATTTTAGGAAAAGTTAAAATTGAGGTTTTATGATGGTTATATATAGAAAAGTTCCATATCATCATATATAATTGTATTTGCTGGATATAGTGATTGTTCTATTAATGGAGGGATTGTATTGATAAAAGTTGACGGATTAAAAGATATGACAATTGAAGAAAGGTACAAATATATGACGCTTATGGTTGGAGGTCAATTGAAAACAGAGAAGGACCTTATTGCTAATTTAAGTAATATTTCTGCTGTTTTAAATTCCGGTCTGGAAGATATAAACTGGGTTGGATTTTATCTTATGAAGGATGGTGAACTGGTGCTGGGACCCTTCCAGGGACTTCCTGCCTGTAACAGGATAAAGGTAGGGGAAGGTGTTTGCGGAAATGCGGTAAAATTTAGGAAGACATTAAGAATAGAGAATGTCCATGAATTTGATGGTCATATAGCCTGTGACAGTGCCTCAAATTCTGAGATTGTTATACCATTAATAAAAGCAGATTCTGTCATAGGGGTTTTAGATATTGACAGCCCGCTTTACAGCAGATTTTCTGAAGTTGACCAGAAAAAACTTAGCAGTATAGTATCGTTGATAGAAGAATACATATAAACTAAAACTCACTCGGAGACGAGTGAGTTTTATATTTATCTATAGATATCTACAATTAAACCGGATATTTCATCAATGGTACTGGCTATAGCGAGATTATTTTTTTCGTCACCTAGAAGCATATCCGTAAGTTCTTGAAGCTTACTGTCAATTGTTTCCACCGTGATAAAGTACTGAGTCTGCCAAAAGCTTATATCTTTCTTGATATTATACATATATGCCAGTATTGAGCTTAAGTATTCTTTGATCATATCTTTATAGGCTTTAACATCTGCATAACATTTTGTGATTATTAACCGGCCGCCCTTTTTCTTGATATTCTCAAGCATCTTCTTGAGCTCTTCCTCGTTTCGTCTCTCTCTCGCAAAATTAAAGCTTTGAGAAAAATCCTTCTTTATACTGATATTTTTCTTTTCTTCAGATTTAACAGGGGAGTTTCTTCCCACTCTTTTAATCTCCAAAAAAGCAACCTCCTTCTAATTCATCCAAAGATTCCAGCTGGCATCCGATGGCATCCTCCAATCACCCCTAGGAGAGAGACTGATAGTTCCTACCTTTGGCCCATCCGGAAGGGCGGACCTTTTGAACTGCTGCGTGAAGAATCTGGTTATGAATTTATGGAACCATTTGTCCACAACTTCCTCAGAATAGTCATCTCTAAAAGCATGTTTTGCAAGAAACAATATCTTTTCAGGGTCGGCTCCCTGTCTTATAAAATAATAAAGGAAGAAATCATGAAGTTCATAGGGACCTACAATATCCTCCGTCTTTTGAGCAATTTTACCATCTTTATCCTTTGGCAGCAGCTCAGGGCTCACAGGGGTATCCAAAATGTCAAGCAGTATGCTGCCTACATGCTTTTCCATTTCGAAATGTGCAACATAATCCACCAGATATCTGACAAGAGATTTGGGTATGGAGGAATTTACTCCGTACATGGACATATGATCACCGTTATAGGTACACCACCCAAGAGCTAATTCCGACAAGTCACCGGTTCCTATAACGAGGCCGCCTTCCTTGTTGGCTATATCCATCAGCAGTTGAGTCCTTTCCCGGGCCTGCACATTTTCATAGGTTACATCATGCACCTCTGGCAGATGGCCTATATCCTTGAAATGTTGGAGGCATGCACCTATGATATTAATCTCCCTGAAGCTTGTGCCGAGTTCATGACAAAGAGCCACTGCATTGTTGTAGGTCCTGTCTGTGGTTCCAAATCCCGGCATTGTTATGGTCTCTATGTTTTTTCTGTCCATATTCAGCATATCAAAGGTACGTATTGTAACGAGCAAAGCCAGAGTGGAATCCAGTCCGCCGGATATTCCGATAACGGCTTTTCTGGAACCTGTGTGCATTAGCCGTTTTGCAAGCCCTGCTGTCTGGATGTTAAATATCTCCCTGCACCTCTCTTCTCTTCTTTTTGGATCAGAGGGTACAAAGGGATGTTTATCGACAAATCTATCGAATGACCCATAACCAGTATCTTTGAAGGAGAATTCTATACTGTTGAATTCATAGGGAAGTTTATAAAAACTGTTTCGGAAACTGGTGTTTCGTAATCTTTCATTATTCAGCCTATCTAAGTCCAGGATTGCAGTAATTACCTGATTATGCCGTTGAAACCTTTCGTTTTCTCCAAGCAGCAGTCCATTTTCGCCTATGAGCATGTGTCCGCTGAATACCAGGTCCGTAGTAGACTCGAAAACTCCGCTTGAGGAATAAAGATATGAACAGAAACACCTGGCACTTTGTGAAAGCACCAGGTCTCTTCTATAGGAGGCCTTGCTCACAAGTTCATTTGAAGCTGACAGATTCCCAATGATATTGGCTCCTGCAAGGGAGGCATATGAACTGGGCGGTACAGCAACCCAGAGGTCTTCACAGACTTCTATGGAAAATCTGAATGCTTTATCTGAAAATATAAGATTCATTCCAAAGGGAATATGTTTTTGGAAGGGAAGGTCAATGGTCTTATCTACAATAGAATACCCTTCAGCAAACCATCTTTTTTCATAAAATTCAGTATAGTTGGGTATAAAGCCCTTAGGAACGATTCCGAGAATACCGCCATCAAAGATCGTCACTGCACAGTTATAAATGGAGTCTGAAAAAGAGATTGGTGCACCAACCACAATCAGTATATCTTTATCAGTACTGTATGTGCATAGCTTTTGAAGAGAATTGATACTTCCCTTCAATAACCTTTCCTGCAGGAACAAATCACCACAGGTATAGGCGGTAATACACAACTCAGGAAATATTAGAAGCTTTGTGTTATTCTTTATCGCTTCATCTATACATATTATTATCTGTTCCAAATTAAATTCCAAATCTGCCACCCTGGTTATTGGGCAGGCTGTTCCGACTCTAATAAAATTCATCTTATTCACTCCAATTTAAAGAAAGTTTCTTAAGCTTAGGCGGCTGTGAAAGAAGCCATTCTATAGGTTTCGCTACATCGCATGTGGCAAGCCACAAGCGGCCCGCGAAAAAGAATAGCTATATTTTTCACATCCTCCTTTAGATTATATAATAAAATTATACCCTTTAACAGGATTTTTAACAATGACCTTAAGCCAATATAGAAAGTATTAAAAGTACATATCCTGGAATTCAAATCGATAGCCAATTCCTCATTATGTTACTCATATAAACGTTTTTATCAAATAACCACTTTATAAACACCAGAGAATTGAAGATAATAAAAGACTAATTAAGTATAAACATGATTTATCGGTTGATATAGTATATAGTAACGTATAAAGGGATATAATATAACCTTGTAAAATGTTATAAACATTATATAATAAAAGTATGATAATTGATAGACAGGCTATAAACTTTTACTGAAAATGTGAAATATATATTCAGTACCGCCAATATCGTGTATAATTATATTATGGGAAAGGAGGTATTATATGGGAGACTATTTGATTTTGTGGGTAATAATTGGTGTAATAGCACTGGCAATTGATATTGCAACAAGCGCGTTTATCTTTATATGGTTTACCGTGGGAGCGGTTGCTGCAATTATTGCCAATGTACTGGGTTACCAGATTTCTGCACAGGTTATTACCTTCGTTTTTGTAAGCGCTTTGTTTACCGGTGTGGGATATCCACTTGCTAAAAATACTATAAAGA
>JAUZPH010000112.1 GCA_030706065.1 Bacillota bacterium
AATACAATAGAGTTTGCTATCCAGCAAACTCTATTATTTTGGCGGAGAAAGAGGGATTTGAACCCTCGCGCCGGTTACCCGACCTACGCCCTTAGCAGGGGCGCCTCTTCGGCCACTTGAGTATTTCTCCATGCCCTACAAAATTATTTTAATTATAATAAAAATGGCGGAAAGACAGGGATTCGAACCCTGGGTACGGTCACCCGTACGCCGGTTTTCAAGACCGGTGCCTTAAACCAACTCGACCATCTTTCCGTGTTAGTGACAAATATTATTATAACAACGGTACTATACTATGTCAACAAAAAACTAAACAATTTTTTTATTTAAAAACTGGACCCTAATCCATATTTTTCTCAGGATATTATCCGTAACCTTTTTCATAAATGCAAAGACACCTAAATCATGTCCACAATTTAGGTGTCCTCATTTGGCTGCTAAGAAAAATATTTAATTACGTACAAAATAAAATAACCGATTATTATTGCGTGCACTAATGCGTCTGTTGTCATCAACAGCTTTATCCTTTTGCTTTTCACAAAAACAGCTGCAATTGCAGCTCTTATTGCTATCTCCAGTATAAGTATAGTGTGTATATATGAGCTTTGTGAATTTCCCAGATTTGCATTGCCTCCATTGTTTATCTTACCAAAATCAGTGGTAACTCCACAGAAGGGGCATGGCCTATGAAAGATTGTCCTAGAAGGACACCTCCAAATTGTAGGAAAAAGCTTGCTCATTGTAGGAGATATCAGTGGAAGAGCCAGCATATACAATGAAAAACAAATAATTACGATATTAATGATTCGATAAACCTTTCCCGGCTTACCTTCAACAGATAAACTAGTACGAATCCTGGAAATTAAACTTGAACTCATCATATTATCCCCTGATACAACTATACTAATATTTGTTTATTACCAACACTCCTAGAAACTGCTTGCTGCACTTCCGGCTGCTGCAATAAATGCTGTCCAAACGATAATCAGCAGTATTGCTACGGCATTCAATACGATACCGGCAACTGCCATACCCTTTGGCTGGTTCTGCTTTGACTTGGTGCTTGCATCTACTATTCCCAGTATTAATCCTACTATTGCAGGAATTACTGCGAAGTAGTTACATAGTGGAACAAATCCTAATAATGCAGCAATTATTCCTATTACCATTGAAGCTACTCCCATGGCTTTTCCCCCCTTTATTATTCACTTTGATTTTTTTACTTGGTATATGTTATATTAACAATAACTTAACATATACAATAATAGTACCATAAGATATTAAATGGTACAACCATTTTCACCACATATTTGATGTAATTTGTCACAATATACAAGGCTGCATACACTTTATACAAAAGTATATGCAGCCTTGGTTAAATTAATTATTAAATTGGTTAAAGTTTATCCGTATTTCTTGTACAGACAATATCAACACCGGTATTCAAGATATTTTTACATACGATGTCGCCTATCTTAATGGGCACCCCCACATAGACCCTGCTCAAGGCCTTTGAACATTCCAGCCAAAGCCTTTTATCGATGGGAGCAGTACTCTTCACCGGCACTACTCTTACCGCTTTTGCAACCTTTACCCTTACAAGGGTAGTTAAAATCCCTTTACTTTTAAATTCCTTCACCTGATCTGCCATTTCTATACCTCACACATCATCAAATTCCTTGATTCTGCACATTACAAGCCTGGATTTCTTCGAGTCCTTCACAATTTCGGTTACCTGTCTGTTTGTTTCCCTTGCCAATATCTTAATTATCCTGTTTAGGCAGTAGGAGCTTTTACATTTTCCAATGGCTGCTCCGGTTCTTCTCTGGATTCCCTGCAGCGTTCTGGCTCCAAGGGGCCTTCTTATACTGTCTATAATTTCCCCTTCAGTTATAAGCCTGCAGGTACATATAACTTTTCCGTAGTTTTTATCTACTTTTATAAGCTGATGTCTTTCCTCATTGGAAAGTTCCCTGAATTTGAATATCTCCCTTCTGCTGTCCTTAAAGTCCTTCCTTGGCCTGCCGTTTAAATTTCCAACTATTGTCTCACATACCATCTTTGCAATAGCTGGAGTCATTGTGACCCGGCCGTAGTGGCTTCCGGTTATCCTTATGTAACCGTTGTTCAGATAACTGTCATCTATTATTATTACATCATTACTGGATTGGTCAGAGTAGAAGCTGTCAATCCCGTCCCTGTCTATATTTACTTCCAGACAGGCCACAGCATTTAACGTCTCTTCCAGGCTCAGCACCTTGTCTGTCCTTACCGAAAGTATGCTGTGCTCTGTAAGGGTGTTTATGTAATAGGCACTGCCTCCATTTTCCTTGAGTGAAAACACTATATTTGAATATTTATCGTTATTATCCTCATCAATAAGGATATAATTTATATATTCTTCACTTTTTATGCTCTTATTTCTGTCCGGATCAATTCTGTAATGCTGACCCGGTATAGTATTTAGTACCATCCTGCAGGTAAACTTGTTCTTGTTGGTGGTTACCTTTACTCCTCTAGAGGTTTTCTCTATATCCAGCACTTCTTCCTCCAGCCTGAAGATAACCCCATTGTCGAAGGCTACCTCTCCATAGGCAATTGCAAGGTCATAGGGACATACTACTCCGGTATTTGGCGAATATAATGCCCTGCCGGTGCCCTCCCCTAGTCCTGGTTCAATCTCCTTTGCCTCATATCCGTTTAGAAGCCTGACATATTCTATTCCTCTGTCCTGGGCCCTATTATATAACCTCTCTATTTCAGCCTCTCCCTTTTCACCTTCCGCTGTGATTAAAGAGCCGCATCTCTTAAAAGGTATATTGAATTTTTTAGTTATATCTTCAAACATGGCATTTCCCATAAATTCAAGCTTTGCCATAAGGGTATCCTCGCATTCCATGCCGTCATATACAATGGCGGTATTGGTTAGGGCAACATCATCTGCTATATCATAATTCTTTTCTATAAGGGCTACATTCAGACTGTATTTTGATAGCTCATATGCCACAGCACAGCCTATTATTCCACCGCCTAAGATCAAAACATCGTAATCCATAAAAACCCTCCCGAATAAGGCCTCTTCAAAATAAAATACCATTTTTATTATACACATTTTGAGCGGATATTAAAAGGCAGCTGTAATCACGGCAAAAGAATATGGATGAAAAAATATGATAGGCATAAGAAACCCCTCATAATCTTTAACAATACACTGTTGATTCTTATATATCTATTGCCATCCCTTTGAATACTTTTCAGTAATCTCTTTGTCAGATTCATCGTAGACTGCTATACTTTTAGACACAGGTTCTTCCTGCCTGTATATGATTGCAAAGAAGTTTTTTTTCGGAATCTTGAACTCCATTTCCTTCGTAGAATCCGATGAACCTCCAAAATAGTACTTTACCAGTATTCTGCTGATTTCACCATCCGTATTTGAGCCAAAGATTATTACATACCTTTCATCAGAATTGCTCCTTAAATAATCTTCAATTCTGAATTCATATTTGTTAATATATTGTCCTGACTTATTACGGTCATTCATAAACATTGTTGCCTTTCTGTATCTTCCGAAAGCTATAGGTTCATATTTTATCAAAACAAGCCATTCATCATTGGAATAAAAGGCGAACTTTGCATTTTCCACATCCATGGCTTCTGCCATGTTCAAATTCTTTAAAGTATTATTTTCCGCATGAACCTCAGTTGATGTTTCCACACCGCTTACTGTCAAATTAAAAAACTCGTAACCTGCTGCACTGAGAAAAATAACCGCAGTGACTGACAAAATCCAAATATTTATCTTTTTTTCCTTTCCGTTTTTTCTTACATATCTTATTAACTCTACAATCAAGCCTGCTGTAAAAACTATTCCCCATATAAGTGACAATATGTTCCCTACCCGTATATACTCCCTAACCGATGAAAAACTAAAAAATAAAACTACAAGAAGCAATATTATCCTTCCTTTGAAAGCCTTCATATTCTCATACCATCTAAATATGAATACCATTACCGCAATTGCCACGTAAGCAGTTAGAAAGAGGGTTATGTGGAGAAGGCTGTAGGAAGCCATGCAGGCTATAAGCAGGACTATTAGTATTATTTTCGTTTCTTTCTCTCTTAAACTTGCCATATATCAATTCTCCTTTTCATTATTCCACCGATGCAGCCCAATTGACCCTTTCCTCCGTGATTATATCTTTCAGACCGATTTCAATGAATCCCTCTTTTCTGAAGGCCTTACTGTCATTTGCCGGTACGAAAATCTGCCCTATCTTTGCCTCTACTCCCTGAGTTGTTGATACTGCCCACTGCGATATGGTTTCTATCCGGCTGTTTGCTTCGGTAAGGGATATACTCACTCCATCCTCTGTCTTTCTGACCATTGGAATAGCAAACTCAAGCCTTCCGGCTTCTGTCTCCAATGATACTCTTTGGGTAGACGCCGTATCCAGTGGAATCTCCACTCTCCTGTTAATAGAATTAATTATTCTAATGCTGCCAATGTTTACTGTGTAAGGCTTTACTCCTTCTCTGGCCAACTTATATTCTCCTTGTATGCCATATCCGGTTTGCTCAAAGGGAAGAACTGCGCCTGTCGAGTCCTTTACTGTAATATCCTCTGCTGCAATATTTATGGCAGCCGGAAAGGTTCCTGCTGCAGAGGCAGATGCAAGAATATGAAAATATGTTTTTCCTTCGATTTGATAGCAATTTATATATGACTTGGCCTTTATATTTCCTATGATGCTTCCCGGCTCATCCTTGATACTATTGGCCTGTCTTTTTTCAAGCACAGCGGTACCAACCTTTTCACCCATAATAAATACATTCAGTTCGGCAACCCCATTGGGGTTTGAGAATACTTTTTTCTCTTCATAAGAAGCTAAATTTCCTTTTCCGTCATAACCATGGCTTTCCTCTTCCTGCTCAAGCTCTGCTCCATTCTCGTCTTTTAAACTTATAACCTTTCCTGGAGAAAGCTTTATATTAACTGTATCATCTGTTGAATCAATCATCCGTACAGCTGTTACTGCCGCTATAACCTTCTTATCCATTTGAATCAATGGCCTTACATAAATCTTATACATTCCTATCCTGTTTGTTAGAATTTCACCTGATACCGATATGTCCTCGGTATATATATTTGATTTCTGTTTATACATATTGGAGGGAATAATTGACCCTATGGTAATCCCTAAAAAGTTTTCCGGCAATAAACTCATTATTATGAAAGCTATGCAGGCAGCTGCAATAATTGCCCTGTACTCAGACACCTTTTTAATATAGCGCTTCTTCCTGCTCCTCTCATCCCTTAACTTTTCAATCACTCCGGCTTTCACTCTTTCCTTATCCGCTTTTTCTATATCATAATCCTCGATATCGATTCCCTGAAATACTATATCCGCTTCCTCGGGAGTTAAATCTTGAAACAGTTCATCCATCAAATTACTCTTCAATGATATCCCTCCTTTTTCTATTCCGCTCAAGAATGCCCTTAAGCTTTTCCCTGCCTCTCCAAAGCCTGTTCTCAACGGCTGTTACAGATAAACTCAATACCTCTGAGATCTGTTGAATTCTCTGGTTGTAGAAATATCTCCTGATAAATATCTCTCTATCTTCTTTTTTAAGACTGCCTATAGCCTCAAGCAACTCCCTTCTCTGTTCCTTTGAAACTATTTCGTCCTCTATAATCTCGTTGTCCTGAAAGTCTACACCTTCTATAGGGATAACTCTGCTGGCCTTTATTAGCCTGGCCTTCTTGTTGAGGGCAATAGTTCTGGCTTTAATCAGGATAAAGCTCTTCAGCGAGCCCCTTTGCTCATCGTACTTGTTTATATCCTTCCAGAGTGAAATAAACACATCTTGTACACATTCCTCTAAATCTTCCTTTTCATATATCTTCAAAATACTTCTGCATAAAAAGTATACAACGTCTATGTATGTTTCCATCACATACTCCAGCGCTCTCTCATCTCTGTTTCTTATGCCTTCTATCAAGGTTTTTAGAGTCTCATCCATTCCCAGAACCCCCTTTCAATAAGTACTACAACCACTTAGTGAAAATCCTCACATATTATTTTTAAATCAGGCTGTCAATTTATATAGCTTGTCCTTTTAATCCTAGACCCTTGTCACATTCTTACTTAATTATATTATATTTAGGCATAAAAAAGAGGCATCCCAGCTGGAATACCTCTTTCATATAAATTTATTTTGTCGTCTGACCCTGTGGCTGTGCCTGCTGTTCAGTCTGCAGCTGGCCGGTGCCTCCCAGAATATCGCCGAGCTTCTTGATATACTCGCCGTACTTTGCCCAGTCACCCTGCTTTTGAGCCTCTAGAGCACTGTCATAGAAGGCCTTCGCCTGCTTCAGTACTTCGCTGCTGACACCTCCGGAAGTCTGCCCCGGAGTTGCAGGCCCTGTAGTTGGTGCTGAACCGCCATTATCTATGCCGAATATCGTCGCCAAAGCCTTGTCTATACCTTCGGCCATGATTATCTTATCTCCATTTGATACTATAACCCTCTTCATTTCCGGGATGCTGTTCTTTCCATCCGCTATGATATACAAGGGTTCTACATACAGCAAGGAGTTATTTACTGGAAGAATTATAGTATCCCCAAATTCAACATGGGAGCCGTTAGTGTTCCAAAGAGAAAGCTCCTTCGATATATCCGTATCCTGTTTGATATTATTCTGGAACAGAAATGGGCCGTATACTGTCTGCTGGGTTGGGAACCTGTACAGAACCATCTTTCCATAGTTGTCCCCATCCATTCTGACTCCAAGCATGGCGGACATATTTTCCTTGTTATTCATATTAAAGTAATTGAGAAGCACCATTTCCTCTTTTGTCTCTCCCGGAAGCCTTGTTACCATGTAGGAAGTTTCGCTGGCACTCTTATCCTGGCTGACATCCTTCTGAGTTGTAGCTACCTGCCACAAATCCTCTCCTGTCATAAAAGACACAGGATCCGTAACATGATACTTTCCAAGTACCTGGCACTGTATATTGAATAAATCTTCAGGATATCTGAAATGCTCCTTTATAGCCTGAGGAATTTCAGAGGCCTTCTTGAATAAGCCCTTGAATATGCCGTCATAGCTCTTTATAATCGGGTCCTTGTCATCTACTATATAGAAATTAACATCCCCGTTATATGCATCAATAGTTACTTTTACTGAGTTTCTGATGTAGTTCAGTCCATTGGTCGGCTGTGAATATGGGTACATATCGGAATAGGTATAACCATCCACTATCCAATAAAGCTTTCCATCAGCAGCCACCATATATGGATCCGAATCATACTTTAAGAATGGTGCTATGGCGTTGACCCTGTCCATTATATTTCTGTTTATAATTATCTTGCTGTCTCCGGTTATATATTTCGAAGTCAGGAAATTCGGATCCTGCTCAGCCAGGCCAAATAACAGCTTATTGCCAAAGTTCAGTTTGATGCCTGCATTTCCTTCATACTTGTTATATTTATTGCTGGAACCGTTCGGATAGTCAAATTCCTCGGCAGTGGTACCCACAATAGCATACTCATTGGTGCTTTCTCCAAAATAAATCCTCGGATTATCTACTTTAATACCGCTTTCGTTATCTACCGGTATATCCCTTACGATAAAATCCGGCTGCCCTTCGCTTGTAACGGAGCTTACCTTGCTCATAACCACACCATAACCGTGGGTATATATTATATGCTGGTTGAGCCATGTAGCCGGTGTTATACTGTCAGATTTTATTTCCCTGGGCGCCAGGAAGGTCTGGGTGTATTTGCCGTTGACAGTATATCTGTCTATATCGATGTCATTAAAATTGTAATAGTATTTCATAGCCTGTACCTGATTGTAAAAGTCAAGGGACTGCTTGTAGGAATTAAGCTTGATATTGTCAATGATATCCTTATTATTCTCTATATCCTTCTTATTCAAGGTGTTTGAAACAGGATATGATACATCCTCTAGATTGTCCAAATTATACGCTTTCCTTGTATATGCTATATCGTTCTTTATATATTGTTCCTCATAAGCCATCTGATTTGATTTAACCATCAGATTCTCAACAACAACCGAGGCTGCAGCATTCACAATCATCAACACCACTATAGCTGCAATGGAAATCACTATAGGCTTGACTTTTGACTTCAATAAACTTACGAAAACAACTACTGCAGATATTAGGCAGGCCACTGCCAGAACTCTGGACATTAACAGAGTAACTTTTACATCAGTATAACCTGCACCATAGACAGCGCCATTAGAACTGTACATTATCTTGTAACCCTTTAAAAAGAAACCTAGTGCCCCAAGCATCAGAAACAGTCCGGCTATAACAGCCAGCTGCTTTCCCGCAAACTGAATGAGACCATTCTTAATAGTATCTGAATCTATTACCAGATCCTTTTTAAAGCCTCCGGTAATGCCGCTGGTTAAAGTAATGAAGAAGGTTGCTACCGTTATGATTACAATGAAAACCAACAGGCCCATGGCTGCCTGGTAAAGTGAGTCTATTAAAGGCAGCTTGAATATATAAAAGGATATATCCTTGTTGAATATAGGGTCCTTCACACTAAAATCGCTGCTGTTCAGAAACTGCAGTATCTTATACCAGAAGCTTGAAGCAACCAGGTACGACACAAACAGAGAGAACAGTGTATTTGCCAGAATAAATATCTTTCTTTCCAGCTTTCTTCTATCCGTATTTACCTCTATTACCTTTCTCATCTTTATGATATTTTTTCTTATGCCCTTATAATAGAGCCAAATACCGATATAAAGTATGATGAACAGAGGTACCATGAGTAATAATGTTGCCTTGATACGGGTAAAGTATACGGAAAGGTACCCCAATTGCTTGTACCATTGAATATTTACTAAAAAGTCTACTATTCTGCCGAAAAATATGATTATGGCCAATACCATAAACACTGCTATTCCAATGGTATAACTCTTAGTCTTGCTCTTCTTCAAACAATCCACCTCCTATTTTTTGTCCAGTCCAATTACTTTTGCAAGGGTAGTATTACGTGTCTCTATAGCGCCTACAGGACATAACTCCTGACAGCAGAAGCACCTTATACAGTTTTTCATCTCCCATTTCGGAACGGTCTTGCCGCCCATTTTAACCATTGTTATAACCTTACCCTTTTCAGGGCAGACTTCCTGGCATCTTTTACAGCCGATGCACTTATCCGGGATAAGAGAGGGACTAGGTGCCACCAGGCTTCTTAAAAAGGCATTAACCCTCGGGTTCTTGAAATAGAAGGTACCGCCTTTTCTGCTCAGTTTAAAATCCTTTACCTTGAGGCTTTCTACGCTGTCTCCCAAAACCTCTATCTCCTCCGGCATAACTGTACCCCACCTGCTGTTGTACGCCTCTTTCAAAACCGGTATATCCAATGGGTTCTCATATCCTACCAGCCTCGAAGCAACAGAATCTACTGCGGTC
>JAUZPH010000113.1 GCA_030706065.1 Bacillota bacterium
ATATTTGAAATACGGAAAAGGAAGATGACGGGTGAGCAGATAGATAACTATGCCTTTAACTATGTAACACGGTGGGCAAGGAAGATAATCAAGATGACGGGATCCACTGTAAAGATAGAGGGCCTTGAAAATGTTCCTGAAGGACCATGCCTCTTTGTAAGTAACCACCAGGAATACTTCGACATACTGGTCATGATAGGATACATACCAAAACCAAAAGGATTCATAGCTAAAAAGGAGCTTGAGAAGGTGCCGGCTGTAAGCTACTGGATGAAACAAATTCACTGTGTTTTTATAGACAGGGATAATCAAAGAGAATCCTTGAAGGCAATACTGGAGGGCATTGATAATTTAAAAAGCGGATACTCCATGCATATAGCTCCGGAGGGAACCAGAAGCAAGGGCCCGACTCTCGGCGAATTTAAAAGAGGAAGCCTTAAGCTGGCTGTTAAGACTGAAGTTCCCGTTATTCCTGTCACTCTAAATAATGTATATAAGATAACAGAAGGCAAGGGCTTTCTCGACCTGAAGGCAGTTGAGATGGAAATGACAATTTCCAGTCCTATTGATACAAAAAATCTGACCAGGGAGGAACAGTATGATCTCTCTGAAAGGGTGAGGGAGGTAATATTCAGCAATCTTAAGACAACTTAGGAATTAAGACGGCGGATTTTACTTAAGAGAGACTGGAAGTTAGTATCCCAATGAAATTCAATAAAATGTATCAGGGCAGCAGGAAAATGAAAAAACTGCTGCCCTGTTTTTTAATATTATCATAGTATTTCATGGAAATAATTATAGAAACGATAAATTAAAATGGTTATTTAAAAAAATCGATAAAATGCGACAAAAGTGTTGTGATATTCTTGTCAATGTGATAAAATAAGTACGATTTAAAGATAATACAAATTTCTAAGGGGGATTTCTTAATGAAAGTTAAAGCAATACTTTTATCACTAGCTGTAGCAGCCAGCCTTTTTGCAGGATGCAGTTCAAAGCCGGCAACTACTACAACAACTACTACACCTGCAGCAACAACTACTACACCAGAAGCAACTAAGACAACAACTGCAGATGCCAAGAAGACAGACGCTGTTGCAACAGCATCAGTAGTGGACACCAATGCCGCATTTGAAAAGGCTTTAACAGCAGATGGAGGACATTACGTTATCGCTACATTAAAGGATATGACTTTTGATAAAGAGTTAACAGTAGATGGCGATTTTAAGACCAATAAGAAAGATAAAGATGGCAAATTAATAGTTGATGCACAAGGCAATCCACAAATTCAGCGTAAGATAGGCCTTTATACTCAGGACGACAAGTTTGTTGTAACTGGCAGATTTACTTTAACAGCTCCGAAGATAACCTTCAACAGCAATTATGGAAGCATTGAGCATGGAAAGTTTGTTGGTGACGTTTATGTAGCAGGCACTAACTTCAAGTTAGTTAATGCAGAAATAGACGGAAATATATATTTCTTAAATCAGGCAGCAAAAGATACATTCAAAATAGCTGATGTTACAGCAGATAAAGACAAGGTTGCTACAAAAGTAACTGGACAGCAGACATTAAAGACTAACTAATTCATATAATTAGTTGGACAAGTTATAGAATAAGTATAGGACTGCAGAATAATCGTTATGAAAACACGATTTTCTGCAGTCTTTTTTTAGGTATTATGATAAAATACTGTTGATAGTGTCGTCCTGGTAAAAGCTATGAGATAGTATTTCTGACAGCAGTACATATGAAAAGTACAGAGAATGAAAAATAGTACTAATATAATAAAAATTGTAACGAGGAGTGTTTTCTATGGAAAAGTTTGCTTGTGTTACCGGTGCAGACCGGGGTGTAGGATTGGAACTTGCAAATCAGCTTCTGGCAAGAGGATACAAGGTTTTTGCCGGACGGATACTGAAGGATTGGAAGCTGCTTGATGACCTGAAAGAAAAATATAAGGAGAAACTTTATATTTTACCTCTCGATATATCCTCGGATTCAAGTGCCCGTGGTGCCGCTGAATTAATAGCCTCAAATACATCGGAGCTGGAACTTCTGATTAACAATGGAGCTATATTGGGGGATATAAAGGGAACGATATTGGACAAATTGGACTTCGAGGAAATGCAGAGGGTCTTTAATGTGACTGCACTGGGGGCGCTTAGAGTCTCTAATGCACTTGCTCCTCTTCTGCTAAAAGGTGACAGAAGGCTTATAGTGAATATTTCCTCCGAAGCGGGGAGTATAAATGACAGCTATAGAAAAAGCTGGTTTGCCTACTGTATGTCAAAGGCAGCACTAAATATGGAATCGGTGATTATCCATAACCAATTGAAGGAAATGGGAGGCCAGGTACTTGTCATTCATCCCGGCTGGGTGAAGACGTATATGCAGGGGAAACTTGACGAGGCAGCAGACTTGACCCCCGAAGATTCAGCAAAGCATATTGTTGAAGTTATATTTGACCACAAAAGATATTTTGCAGATAAGCCTGCCTTTGTGGATTATTTGGGTAATAAGATGGAGTGGTAGGGAGATTGATAAAATAACAATCCCATGGAATATATTTTCCTTTCGTGGAAAAAATAGAATAAAGTATTTCTGTTGGAGGTGCGCGGTGAAGTATTGGGAAGATATATTCTATCTGATTGTACTGGCAGTTGTCCTTAGAATAGCAGGATATGTGATTGAAAGATTTGCAAATATGTATTCCGTTAAAAATATTTTAAACAGGATAAGTTATGGCTTGGTTTCCAGAAAGGATTTGAAGTATCTATCGAATTCTGAATTTATAAGATGGTGTACCGGTATACTGGAAAACATGGGTTTTTCCAATATTGGGATTTTAAATACAGGACTAAAGAGCGATTATCAGATTCTTGCACGTATTAATAGCAGGAATGCCTGTATTAAGTGCATTAAGCTCGAGCATATGGACGCGGAAGGCGGAGGTGAAGATGACTATGAAACCGTGGAATTGTCAGAGATCCAAAGCTTTGTGGGAACCATGGAACATGATGGGATAAGTATAGGATATGTGTTCACCAATGGATGCTTCAGCAGTGAAGCTTTGGAATATTCCTCAACCCTGCCGGATAACCTGTTTTTGAAAACTGTTGACGGCTGCGAACTTACAAGGCTTCACCGAAGAAGAATGAAACAATATCTTACTCCGAACCTTTAAATGGAGGTGGATGCATGAGTACACTGGATTCATTGGGCAAAAACATATTCTATTTAATTCTCATCTTTAATGCATATATTGTTTTAAAGAATTTTACACTGGTAAGAAGGCTGATAAATAGCTTATATGTTTCAAAAGAAAATCTAAAACGCTGGAAATCGGGTATGATCAATCTTGATGATATCAATAACTTGACTTTCGATGAATTTAAATACTGGTGCGGAGAGTTCGTTTCTGGTATGGGTTATGCGAATATCATCCACGTATCGTCTATAAAGAATGAAAGTAAAGATATAGTTTGCAAAGGGAACGGTAGAACAGTTTATGTAAAGTGCGAGAGATATTCGGATAATTCTCTTAATAAATTCACCGTGAATATTCACGATTGTAAAAGGCTTGTTGGGGCCATGGCACATGATGGTGTATGCGATGGGATAATAATCACCAGTGGCTTTATCGAGGAAGCCTGCTACGAATATGTAAGAAGTCTACAGGAGAAATATAAAATCAAATTGATAGATGGGAAGAGAGTCGTACAATTATATGCTGAACTGCACTCAAGACAAAAGAAAAAGGCAGCGTAAATTCATAGTATAGGGAATTATTGAGGAAGCTTTTAAGCTTCCTGTTTTATTATAAGAAGGATATTGTATGGCAGCAGCTTAATATATGATAAAAATATAGTGGAAAGTAAAAAAACACACAGCTTTCACATAATTTGTCTGAATTGTTTCGGAAATTATGTGATAGAATTATTATCAATAAGAGAGATAGAGGGTGTAAATCCGATAATAATGTAAAGATTTATTACCTGCTG
The DNA here is from genome assembly GCA_030706065.1 of Bacillota bacterium. GTDB lineage: Bacteria > Bacillota > Clostridia > Clostridiales > Clostridiaceae > JAEZDX01. Next base: position 4,005 of record JAUZPH010000113.1, read on the forward strand.
TGTAAATTGAAACTGTAAAGGACATTTTTAGGATATATTAAATATTTATGGGGTGATAGATTTGTCAAAAAAGATATATTTAGTAGAAGATGAAAGAAGTTTAAACATCCTGCTTGAGAAATACTTGAAGCTTGAGGGGTATGAGGTCACAACTTTTTCTGATGGCAATTCTGCATTGGAGAGAATAAAAGATATGCCGGATCTATGGATACTGGATATTATGCTCCCGGATATCGACGGATATGAAATAATCAAGGCAGTCAAAGGAAATAACAAGAATACACCGGTAATATTCATGTCGGCAAGAAATGAAGAACTGGACAGAGTTGTCGGGCTTGAATTAGGCAGTGATGATTATTTATCTAAGCCTTTTCTACCAAGAGAACTTGTAATAAGAACCAATAAGCTTATGGAGAGAGTCTATGGAAAGGTTGATAATGAACCTGTGGACAAACTTATTGAGGTAGGCGATTACAGAGTGAGCAGGAGACAAAGGACTGTTTTTCTTGGAAATAAAGAAATTCAACTGACAAACAAGGAGTTCGAATTGCTGAACTATTTTGTTGAAAACAGGAGTAATGTAGTATCCAGAGAACAAATTCTGATCAATGTTTGGGGCGAGGACTATTTCGGGTCGGACAGGGTAGTAGATGATACTATAAGAAGGTTGAGAAAAAAGGTAGAAAGATTAAATATTGAAACCGTATATGGATATGGCTATAAGTTGGTAGATAAAGCATGAGAAAGTTAAAACTAAAAATTAAGTTCACATCATTGACAATGAGAATATGGACCACATTTACAGCAGTTATTTTAATTATAATACTGAGTATTTCACTCTATTATCTATTTGCTATAAGAAGAACAAAAGAAAACTCATATATCCAGATTTTAAAAGGTGCTCATGAAATGATCTTGGACAGCCAAAACTATGATGCTCCTGTAATAATAGGCCCTGAAAGATTCAATAAAAACCTTCGGGGAGAATCTTTTATCTATATTGAAAACGGTACTGGTACGACAATACTAGACATGAAAAGACAGAACCTTCAGCAACCTCATCCTGATATGCAGCCTGATGGTCAGTCCCCTATGTACGGTTTGAATATACAGGACGTGGAAAAGTGGATGGTAAGTTATGCTGATGGAAACAAGATTAGCGAAAAACAGTTCAGCGGGTATTATAAAGGGAAAAAGTTTATATTCATTATTAGTTCCATAAACTATCATGATAGTACGGGAAAATCTTATCTTATAACTTATGCACCGGATTTCGTGGATAATACCATTTTATACCAGGTTATAGGTATAGGTGTGGTATTCATAGTATTCGGGTTTGCTGCAGCAAAAATTGCAGCAGGTTTCATTTCCAAGCCCCTGCTGGAGCTGGAGAAGCATACCAGGAGGATAGCTCAAAAGGACTGGAAGGAACCGATCAATATTAAAAGCGATGATGAAATAGGGAGACTCGCTGAGGCAATGAATCATATGCAGAGGGAATTGAGACGGGCTGATGAAGAAGAAAAGATGTTCCTGCAGAGTATATCTCACGATTTGAAGACTCCGGTCATGGTTATTATGAGCCATGCCGATGCAATAATAGACGGAGTCTACATTGATTCTATTGAAGAGACAGCTGAAATTATAAAAGATGAGGCTATCAGGCTTGAGAAGAAGATTAAGCAGATGCTTTATTTAAACACTCTTGACTATGTTCTGGAAAACAAGGACGAAAACAGCGAGATAAGGCTTCATGATATGCTACTTCATATAATAAATAGGTTCGAGATGATAAACAGCGAAATTGAATGGGATTTAAACATCGACAATATAACTATAAACGGAAATACTGACAAGCTCCAGGTTGCTATTGAAAATATACTGGACAATGGCTTGAGATATGCAAAGGAAAAGATACGAATAAGCCTGAAGAAAGAAAATTCCTATGCAGTGCTGGATATATTCAACGATGGCCCCAAAATTGACGGAAAGCATATTGGACGTATTTTTGACAATCTTTATAAGGATAAGACCGGAAACTTTGGCTTGGGCCTTGCTATTTCCAAGAAGATAGTAGATTTCTATAAAGGGGAGATAAGTGCGGTTAATAGAGAAGATGGAGTGAGCTTTATAATCAAATATCCGTTATAAGGTAAAAATTATCACATAAAGTTCACACAAAGATTCGATACTCGTTCTACAATTGATGGATATAATCTTAACCATAGAGCCTAGCAAAAGATAGACAAAAGGATATGATTTAAGGATGTAATTACAAGCTAAAATAGGAGGAATAAGAATGAAGAGTAAATTAATCAAGGCAGTCATTGCATGTGTAGTTGCTGTAGCAGTAGGATTCGGAGGATATTATGGATACAAAAGGATTTTCCCTGCTAAGACCGTAGCAGCTACATCTCAGTACTATGCTCAAAGCGTGAGAAGAATGAATCTTACACAGACTATTCAGGGAACCGGAGCTGCATACGCTGCATCAACCAAGGATGTAGTACCAAATAATAACGGAACCCTTTCAGGACTTAGTATAAAAGTTGGAGATACTGTTACTGCAGGGCAGACACTTTTTGTAGCGAGCAGTACTAGTTTGAATCAGGCAGTTACCACTGCTCAGAACAATTTGACCAAAGTAAACCTCACATTAACAAGTGACCAGAAAGCCAAAGTGACGGATGATACGAATGTAGCAAATGACAAAACTGCAGTAAGCACTGCACAAGCAGCCCTGGATACGGCTAAAGCAAATGGGGATGCGGGTGCAATAGCTTCAGCTCAGAGTGCGCTGGATAAGGCAAATCAGACACTGACAAACGATTTAAATTCCCAGGCAAATGATGCAAATAAAGTTACCTTGGATAAACTTTCAGTAAGCGATGCCCAGACATCAGTGGATAACGCCAAGATTGCCCTTAATAATGCTGCTGTTACCGCTCCTATAGGCGGAGTTGTTACCGCAGTGAATAATGTAAATGGAGACACTGTTTCACCGTCCAAGGGAGTGCTTACAATAGTGGATATGACCTCTTTGAAGGTAAAGGTTTCAGTTGATGAACTTGATATAGCTAAAGTACAGATTGGACAGGCTGCAATTATCAAATTTGATGCTATCTCCGGTAAATCCTATGAAGGTACCGTTGAGACAATAGCTCAAACAGGTACAACTTCAAATAATGTCACCAGCTATGACGTTGTAGTTGATATTACGGATCCAACCGGTATCAAGCTTGGAATGAACGGTAATATAACTATTACTACAGCATCCAAGGAAAATGCCCTGGTAATACCGGCAGAAGCGTTGATAACCACAAATGGCCAGAAGTTTGTACGAGTTGATAACTCTGCTGCAACTGGAACAACTTCAAATTCCAACACTCAGCAGGGTTCAAATAGTACACAGGGCGGCAGCAGTAGTCAAACAGGCAGCAGCCAAAATTCACAGGGCACCAGCGGACAAAACAGCAGGCAAAATGGAACAAGCGGCACCACCGGAACCACCGGAACCAGAGGTATGCAGGCTGTAAGCGGCACTGGAACTATGGTGAAAGTTACCACGGGACTTGAAACCCAGAACTATATAGAAGTTACCGAGGGCCTTACTGAGGGTCAGAAAGTAATAATCACACTTCCTTCAACAAGCAGTACAAGCGGCACCAGTAGCAATAACAGAGGCAATCAGGGCGGCTTCGGAGGAGGTTTCAGCGGAGGAATGACAGGCGGTGGAATGCCTAGCGGTGGCCCAAGAGACTAATCCAAAGCGAAAGGAGAGTTTTATATGCAGGACAATTCAAACAGGCAAGAGATAATTACCATGACCAATATAGAAAAGGTATATAAAATGGGCAGCAACATCCTGAAGGCCTTGGATAACGTGAACTTGACTATTTACAAAGGTGAATACGTGGCTATCGTCGGCCCCTCAGGAGCAGGTAAGTCAACTCTTATGAATATCATAGGTTGCCTGGATAAACCAACCGATGGCGAATATATACTGGATGGCCTTAACACGAAGTGCAGCGACAACAAGCTGGCGGAGATAAGAAACAAGAAGATAGGGTTCATATTTCAGAATTATAATCTGCTGCCAAAGCTGAATATATTTGAAAATGTACAATTGCCGATGCTGTATGCAGGTTATTCCAATAAAGAGATGAAAGAAAGAGCCCTTGAAGCTATAAAGAAAGTGGGTCTTGAGACTCATCTGAAGCATAGACCTTCCGAGCTTTCCGGAGGCCAGATGCAGAGAGTGGCCATAGCCAGGGCACTGGTAGGGGATCCACAGATAATCCTTGCAGACGAGCCAACCGGAGCTCTTGACAGCAAAACAGGAAGAGAAGTACTGGGGATGCTGACGGAACTGAACAATGAAGGTAATACTATCATAATGATAACCCATGATAAGGAAATAGCAGCATATGCCAAGAGGATGGTTACTGTAAGAGATGGAAAAATCACCTCTGATACTCTGAATGAAAAAGAGGTGGGAGCATGAAATTAACAAAGCTTTTTAAAGTAGCACTGACTTCCGTATGGAGCAACAAGGTCCGTTCATTCCTGACTATGCTGGGAATTATAATCGGTATATCCTCAGTCATAATACTGGTAGGTATGGGACAGGGAAGCCAGAAGGCGATAAGCGACCAGATTGAAAGCCTTGGAACAAATCTTATAACTGTCAACATAACCAATAGAAGAGTTCCTACAATAAGTGATTCGGAAATAGCAGACTTGAAAACCAAGCCAGGCATCAAGGAGATTGCCCCGGTGGTAACAGGAAATGTTAATATAAAAGCCGGAAGCAAGTCAAGCACAACAAACATGGAAGCAACGACAGTGAATTATACAGAGATAAGAAAGCTTGAAGTGCAGTCCGGCAGATTCCTACTGCAGAGGGATATCGACAACAGGTACAATGTGCTTGTAATAGGAACAGAAACCGCAGATAATCTTTTCAGCAGCACCAATGTAGTTGGACAAACAATGTATGTAAATGGAGTTGAGTTCACCATAGTCGGGGTACTCAAATCTTCGGGTACATCAAGCAGCGGAAGCAGTGATGACAGAATAATCGTTCCGCTGTCTACCGGTGAAAGACTGCTTAAGAGTGCTCAGCCTACGACTTTCTACGTAGAAGCCTCCGGTAAAGACCAGGTTGATATGGCTACGTCCTATCTGACATTATTCTTGAACAAAAAATATAAGATAAGCACTGCCACAACAAGTACATCAACTACCAGAAGCTACTACAGGGTTATGAGCCAGACAAGCTTATTGACCACTGCTACTTCTACGACGCAGACAATGACTTCAATGCTGGCAGGAATAGCAGCTATATCCCTTCTTGTTGGAGGTATAGGCATAATGAATATCATGCTTGTATCTGTAATAGAAAGGACAAGAGAGATTGGTACAAGAAAGGCTATTGGGGCTAAGAGG
>JAUZPH010000114.1 GCA_030706065.1 Bacillota bacterium
AGGAACAATATGAGGCGGCTTCCGTTCTCGGATTCACAAAATTTCAAACCTTTATCAAGATTATATTTCCTCAGGTTGTGAAGAGGATAATGCCTCCGATAAGCAATGAGGTTATAACGCTGGTAAAAGATACTGCCTTGGTACAGGTACTTGGTATCTCCGAACTGTTCAGGGCGGCACAGGATGCCACATCAAGATATTTTTCAACCCTTCCTTTGATGGAGGCTGGCATATTCTATTTATTATTTACATGGATATTGACTAAGCTGTTCCATGCCGTTGAGAAGAAGTTAAGCTATTATAGATAGGAGGACAAACCATGGAGATGTTAAAGGTAGATAATTTATATAAGAGTTTTGATGGCAAGGAGATACTCTGTGGGGTATCCCTGGAAGTAAATAAAGGAGAAGTAATATCTGTGATAGGGCCCTCCGGTTCCGGCAAGAGCACCATGCTGAGATGCCTGAACCTTTTGGAAACCATCGATAAAGGAGAGGTAATCGTTGAAGGTGAAGTCATGGTTACCACAAATGAGAAGGGCAGAGCTGTTTATAGCTCGGAAAAAGCCCTGAGAAAAATCAGGTTGAAGCTTGGAATGGTTTTTCAAAACTTCATACTTTTTCCTCACTATTCCGTACTTCGGAATATCACCGAAGCCCCTATCCATGTTGGGGGAATGAAGGTGCAGGAGGCTGAGGCTATGGCAATGGAACTCCTTGAAAAAGTTGGACTGGCGGATAAGGCCAATTCATTCCCATATCAGCTTTCAGGTGGCCAAAAGCAGAGAGTGGCAATTGCAAGGGCACTGGCTATGAAGCCGGATATACTGCTTTTTGATGAACCTACGTCGGCACTGGATCCGGAACTTACCGGGGAAGTTTTAAAAGTTATCAAGGAATTGGCCGTGGAAGATATGACTATGATAGTTGTCACTCATGAGATGAGCTTTGCAAGGGATGTATCGGACAGGGTAATCTTCATGGACCAGGGAGTAATTGTTGAACAGGGGGCTCCGGAAGATATATTCCAAAATCCCTCCAGTGAAAGAACAAGAGCTTTCTTGAAAAGCTTTCTATACGCTTCCTAGTTAATTTAAGGACTGCTTTATGCTTTTTTTATTGCTGAAGCGGTCCTTTAGTTTTGGTTTGAAAAACTCATGAGAAAATTATTTCACATCGTATATAAATGTTTAGTTTCAAATTCAATACAGTTAAAATTTATATTAAAACTATTGAACGAAAAGAAGGAATTATTAATTTCCTGTAGAATATAACAAATGTAAAAGCTTACACAATTATGCAGAGGCTAAGATAATTGTAGTGCTGCTGAAAGGAGAAGTTTATGGATTTACTAGATGTGAGTATAGTAAGAGAAGGAGATCCGGTAAATTTTATAAATTTTAATAGAACCATATTCCTGGGTGTAATGAAGAAGGTATATAAAGGGTGTCTGGCCGTAGCTGTTGAGATCCATCAGGAAAATTACAGGAGGATTGGCGAAAAGGAATTTGTTGAATTTATTTTAGCCTTTAAGCAAAAAGCTTATCGGTGCATGGCACAGGTTGTAGGAAATGCATCAAGCGGTGGTCTGCAGATTCTATTGTTAAATTCACCAAAGATCGTTGCTTCGCTGGAGAGAAGGCAGTTCAGGAGGCTGCAGACTATTATGGATATTGACTATTGCTTTCTGCCAATCTCATCAAGATATGAAAGCCTGTCAAAAATTGAACACCTATGGTTTAAGAAACTAAAGAGGTCCTTCACTGTTGATATAAGTGCAGGTGGGGTTTGTTTAATAACCTACGAAGATAATGTAATTGAACAGCAGGCAATTGTATCCATGAACATTAAGGAACAGCAGGTAACTACTCTGTGCAGTGTCGTGAGAATTGAATCCGCCGGTGATAATAAAAATCAAAAAACAGCTTTGAAATATATAGATGCGGATAGAAAACACATTCAACTTATTGACAGCTTTGTACTTGAGAAGGCTAAAGAGCAGTAATTCAAGACTTAGGAATAAGAACCATGAATCGGGGATATTCTAAGCTTGAGGTGATGCTTATGCCAAGTAGAGACGAAAAAAGCAGGCAAGACTATTTTGAACGGAAAGCGGTTTCCGATGCCGCCGAAAGAGAGAGCAGCAGAACTATAGCCTATGAGGATGATGAATTTGAAATGATGTCCATACCAGATGGTGGGGCAGGAAACAAGATGGTACTGGAGAATTTGAAGAGAGCCGGTAAATAAGGCTCTCTTATTAAGTTTACTGATTGTTTAGATTTTTTATCGAACCTATCAGCGTACAAGCTCAATTATTCTGTCAACGGTTTCTAAAATTGTGATATCAGTTGTGTCAATCTTAATTGTGTCCATATTTTTATATAATTCAAGACGTTCAAGGCTGATATTTAAAGAGCCTTCATCTCTTTGGTTAAGCTCCACATCCTTTAATATCCTTTTTTTTAGTGCATCCTCAGTGCATATAAGAGTAATTTTGAAAACTTCAAAGTTCAGATCCCTTAAAGGCTTCAGTATAAGATCAAATATATCTTCCATGTGTATAACCCAGTCAAATATAACGAACTCTATGGATGAGTTGACAAGAAAGTTTCTGAGAAGATAAGTTATGTTCTTCTGGACCATGGTTTTGTTTTCTTCATTCACTATAAAGGGGTTCATCATCCAGCACCAGTCACCGTCGAGCCATACAGAGTTATTAAGCTTGTTGTTCAGTTCTCTGCATGTTGTGGTTTTTCCTATTCCCATTGTTCCATTGATAATTATGAGTTTCTTATTCATATAACCACCCCAATGTGTTGAAATAATTAATAACTTTACTATCGTGTAAAAAGAGCGACATGATATAAGTATTGTACCACATGTTTCCATATGGTTAAAGACATGCGGTTTAGGATGCGCGGCACCCAAAATCTATAATTATCAGGCTATTATGCAAGAATATAACAATATAAGAAGATAACAATATAAGAAGATAACAAGTTATATTCCTGCGTGGCTGGACTTAATGAAATTTCAATGGAATATAATATTGTGATAATACAGATGCGGAAAATTAAACCTTAAGTATTCGACTGAGAAAATATCGAATCTTCACCGATTTTTCGAAGACGATAAATTAAAATATAAATTTCCGCATCTATAGATGAGATTACGGTTTGAAGGGGGATAAATTTGAATACTATCAAGCCAATCAGTAAGCTGTTAACAACTTTACTCTTGTTTATGGCAGTTTTATTTTCAGGGTGTACTACCGGTACTAAAACTGCAGGCGGCCTTAAGGTGCACTTCATCGATGTAGGCCAGGCCGATTCGATTTTGATTCAGCAGGGTGAAAACTTTATGCTTATCGATGCAGGGAATAATGCTGATAACGAGACTGTAAAGAATTATCTAGACAAGCAGGGAGTTAAAGAACTTCAGTATTTTGTCGGAACTCACAGCGATGAAGATCATATTGGGAGTGCGGACTATGTTATAAATTCATTTAAAGTAGGAAAAGTCTATTTTCCCAAACAGACAGCCACAACAAAAACCTTCAAGGATTTTACCGCCGCAGTGAAAGCCAAAGGACAAGGTTTGACAGTACCCAAAGTTGGCGAAACCTTCAAACTTGGAGATGCTCAATGTACCGTTCTTGCCCCGAATTCTTCAAGCTATAAGGATGACAATGATTATTCCATAGTTATTAAATTAACCTATGGAGAAACATCCTTTTTGCTTACCGGAGATGCTGAAGCTGCCAGTGAAAGTGAAATGCTGAAGAACGGAATAGATTTAAGGGCTGATGTTTTAAAGGTAAGCCATCATGGATCAAAGACTTCAAGCAGTGAGGATTTCTTAAAGGCTGTAAAACCGGAATACGCAGTTATAAGCGTAGGGAAGGATAATAAATACAAACATCCTGATCAGGGAACTATGGACAGGCTGAAAGCTATTGGAGCTGTAGTATATAGGACGGATGAAAACGGAACTGTAGTTGCCACAAGTAATGGAAAAGAAATAACCTTTAATACAAAGCCCGGAAGCTACAAGGGGATTGCTTCAGCAGACGATGACGCCGGCGGAACTTCAGCTGGGTCAGTTGGGGATGCATCTGCCCATTGAAGGACGAATGAGTATATAGTGGAATGATGAAGAAATCTCAAGTAGGTGAAGTCCATATCATAATTGACAGTAAAATTTGGTTATGGTAATATTCATTCTAAAAAGAGGAAGATTTGGTAGGCATTACTATACCGAAAGATTATGAGGAGAGAGTGAATATGCAAACCTATAAAAACTTTAAAGCTGCAGCCTATGTTCACGCACAATTTTTGTATTATGCAGATGAAAGGGATGTTCAAAGGGGTATAGATTACTTTGAAAGATACATGCCACTTAACAAGGTTTATCTGGAAACCCACCGTGGGTTATATGATGTTCCGGCAGAAAGGATGAAGGCTTTTAAAAAGCTTTTTATTGACAGAGGTATTGAGGTCTCAGGAGGTATAACGTCTACAATCAAAATCGACGGATATGAAAAGAACAACATATTTGATGTGTTCTGCTTCTCAGATCCGGTTTACCGTGAAAGGTATATGCAGATAGTCAGGGATACTGCATCCCTTTTTGACGAAATAATTCTGGATGACTTCTTTTTCACTGCATGCCGCTGCGAAATGTGCATCGAGAAGAAGAGGAACCGAACCTGGGCGGAATTCAGGCTTGAGCAGATGGAGCAGATGTCCCGTGAAATCGTTAACCTTGCAAAGTCGGTTAATCCCGGATGTAATTTTATCATAAAGTATCCGAACTGGTATGAGTCCTATCAGGAATGCGGCTATAACCCCGGAAGGCAGAAGGATATTTTCGATATGGTTCATACCGGCACTGAGACCCGTGATCCGCGTTATTCTCAACAGCATCTGCAGCGCTACTTAAGCTACAGCCTTATCCGTCTTATGGAGAATATTGCCCCCGGCCGAAATGGCGGAGGATGGATCGATCAATATGATTCCTACGGCAACATGAATATGTGGCTGGAGCAGGCCTACCTTACAATCTTCGCAGGCGCAAGGGAATTGACGCTGTTTAATTTCGAGGATCTCATCGATTCTCCTGCACTGCCTCCTCTTGGACAACAGTTGGAGCGTGTAGATAGTATCATGGGTAAGGTTGGCAAGCCTATCGGTGTTTCCTTCTATGAGCCCTATGATGCGGATGGAGAAGATCAGGTTATGAACTATCTGGGCATGGTGGGACTTCCCATTGAACCTACTCCGGAGTTTGACTCAAATGAGTTATCCATCCTACTCGCTGCCAGTGCTGCCAAGGATGAAGACATAATGGAGAAACTTGAGAGGTACGTCCGTGAAGGTGGAACTGCGGCTATAACGAGCGGTTTCCTTAGAGCTGTTTATGATAGAGGAATAAAAGATATGACCTCGGTTAGCCTGACTACCCGCAGAGTTTCCGGGAAGGAATACTGGATTGATTCCTACTATATGAATCATAAAACCTATGCCGATGCAGCAGGGAACGCGTCCTTTGAGGTGCTGGATTATAAGACCAATGCCACCTGGTGTGAAGTTGCCATGATTTCCGGGGATTGCAGCTTCCCGGTACTGCTCCACGAATTCTATGGCAGAGGGCACTTGTATATCCTGAACATTCCGGATAATTTCAGCCACCTGTATAACCTGCCCGGAGATGTGCTGGGGTATATAAACAAGAGCTTCAGCCGAGGCAGAAATGTATATATGAATACAGCAGCAAAGTACAATCTATTCCTTTACGATAACGATACAATCGGTGTTATCTCCTATCGACCGTACACTGAAGATATGGAAGTGGTGCTGCGAGGAGAAAAATATGTCGGGCTGCGGGATTTGGAAACCGGCAGGGAATACTTCCCGGTCCGCGAAAATCTTCATCCGGCCAAGCGATTTGACTCTGCAAAAACTCAGATTGAACCCGTTGAACGGGTTATGAGAATCCCTATTAAGAACGGTGCTTACAGATTTTTCTCCTTGATTAAGGAATAAGAACAGAAAAGCAGCTTTTGCGTGAAAAAATATCGAATAATTCATTTTGAATTATTCGATATTTTTATTTCAAGCAGAAAGTAAAGACATGAGAAAATATAAACAAACAGGTGAAAACGGATGTGGGCATAAAGATGCGGAAATTTATTCTTTAATTTATTGCCAGCGATGTAAAACTTCTTCTGAATAACACTTAAAAATATAAGAAAAAATAGATGTAATGTAAACGACACACATAAAACCAATATATTGAATTTAATTACAAATTGTGTTAATCTTATGATATTTAGTTGTAGTATCAATATTAAGTATGAGAATGGAGTTATTAGAAATGGAAAAAAGGGTGGAAATTCTAGAGGATGAGAATACCAGGGGTATACATAATCTTGCGGCTGAAGATGCATTGAAAGCCATGGAAACAAGATATGAAGGCCTTACAGCATCTGAAGCCAAAGAGAGACAAAACAAATATGGCAAGAACGTTATCAGTGAGAAAAAGGGGAAACCTGTAATTTTGGTTTTCCTGTCTAATTTTATCAGCTTGATGGCTATTTTACTATGGGTGGGAGGTATTATTGCTTTCATTGCAGAAATGCCGGAGCTGGCTATAGCTATCTGGCTTGTAAATGTCATTAATGGTGTTTTCAGCTTTTGGCAGGAATTCCGTGCCAGCAAGGCTACGGAAGCGTTGAAAAAAATGTTGCCCTCCTATGTCAGGGTTATCAGAGACAATCAGGAGCAGCAGATATTGGCGGAGGATCTTGTACCGGGTGACATTATGGTTGTTCAAGAAGGGGACAAGATATCTGCTGATGCCCGGGTTCTTGCAAGTAGTGATCTTCAGGTAAATCAATCCACGCTGACTGGTGAATCCAACCCTGTGCGTAAGACTCATGATCATGTTGTGATAAACAGTATGTCCCGGTCCGAGATTCCAAATCTTATTTTCACAGGGACAAGTGTTTCCAGCGGTACTGCAAAAGCAGTAGTTATTTCAACAGGAATGGAAACTGAATTCGGTAAGATTGCAAACCTGACACAGGCTGTGAAGACTGAGCGGAGTCCGCTGGAAAAGGAATTGGATAAACTGACAAAACAGGTTTCGGTTATGGCAATAAGCATAGGGGTTCTCTTTTTCATCAGCGCTACACTTTTTGTTAAAGAACCTTTAGCACAGGCTTTCATATTTTCACTCGGTATGATTGTTGCATTTATACCGGAGGGATTACTGCCCACCGTTACGTTGTCACTGGCAATGGCAGTTCAGCGAATGGCGAAAGAGCATGCACTGGTTAAACGTCTCTCCGCCGTTGAGACACTGGGGTGTACCACCGTTATCTGCTCGGATAAAACCGGTACCCTGACTCAGAATGAAATGACAGTATGTAATCTATGGCTTCCTGGGCAGGAATTTGAGGTTACCGGACTCGGATATGCTCCCGTTGGGAAGGTTAAGGCAGGCGAAAAGGAAGTAAGTGCTGCCGATAATGGTGACTTAAAAATGCTTCTCACTGCAGCAAGTCTCTGCAGTAATGCCCGTGTTGTGCCGCCAAGTGAAGAGTCTGACAGATATACTGTGCTTGGGGACCCTACGGAAGCCTGTCTTGGAGTAGTCGCACAGAAGGCGGGCATTAATGTTGATGAGCAGTCAACATTAATACCAAGAGTGAGAGAACTGCCCTTTGATTCAAGACGTAAGAGGATGAGCACAATACATCAACTTCAGGAGCCGATAAGCGGCTGCAGGCGAATTGCATATATAAAAGGGGCTCCCAAGGAAGTCCTGGAATTATGTACGGGAATGTACAGCAAGGGGAGTAAAGTGGAATTGTCTGTGGAACAGCGCAGACAAATCATGGAGGCAAATGACAGGTATGCCAAGAATGGCCTTAGAGTACTTGCTGTCGCCTGCCGTCCGCTGTCCCGTAACGATAATCTTCCGGCGGCATTGAGTGCGTATACACCGGAAATTATCGAACAGGATATGACCTTTGTCGGACTTGTTGTCATGGCTGACCCTCCGAGGCCGGAAGTTGCAGCTGCAGTTGAATTGTGCCATAAAGCCAACATAAGAATTATAATGATAACCGGCGATTACGGTCTAACCGCTGAGAGTATTGCCAAACGCATAGGTATTGTAAGAGGCGAACATCCACGAATTGTTTCCGGTATGGAACTGGAGAAAATGTCTGATGATGAACTTAAAGAAGCATTAAAGGATGAAATAATCTTTGCCAGAGTGGCACCGGAACAAAAGTACAGGGTAGTAAGCAATTTGCAGGAAATGGGACATATAGTGGCGGTAACCGGCGACGGAGTCAATGATTCTCCTGCACTGAAAAAGGCGGATATCGGTGTAGCTATGGGTATCTCAGGCACCGATGTAGCCAAGGAAGCAGCAGACATGATTCTGACGGATGATAACTTTGCTTCTATTGTCAGGGCTATTGAAGAAGGGCGTGCAGTGTACAGCAATATCAGAAAATTTATACTCTATATTCTTAACAGCAACATGCCTGAAGGGGCACCTTCTGCAGCCTTCCTGTTCTCAAGGGGAGGAATTCCACTGCCGCTGACAGTGATGCAGATATTGTCTATTGACCTTGGCACGGATATGATGCCGGCATTGGGCCTGGGTACGGAAATGCCTGAGGAAGGTGTTATGAATAAGCCGCCCCGTTCCCAGAAGGAATCCCTTCTCAAGAAGGAGGTTGTCATTAAAGGCTTCTTGTGGTACGGCTTATTGGAGTCAGCCGCTGCCATGCTTGCCTACTTCTTTGTGAATATCGTAAATGGCTGGCCCAATATTCCTCTTGCAGCCTCCGGGCCGGTTTACAGAGAGGCTACAACTATGACACTGGCAGCTATCGTATTCTGCCAGGTTGGTATGGTGCTTAACTGCCGTACGGAAAGACAGTCTATTTTTAAGGTTGGCCTTTTTAGTAACAAGAGAGTATTAGAGGGAATCATCTTTGAAATACTGCTTATAAATGCAATCATTTATGTGCCGTTCCTGCAGGAAGTCTTCCAGACTGCACCCATAGGCCTGAGGGAATGGGCATTCCTGATTGTTCTTCCTCCGCTTATATTGTTGATTGAGGAAGCCAGGAAAGCAATTTGGCGAAGAGCTGAAAAAGCAAAATATATAAGAAATGAGGTGCAAAAACTATGAAAGTTATTATAGTCGGCTGCGGAAAACTGGGGTCAGGGTTAGCCCTGAATCTTGTAAAGAAGGGACACAAAGTGACTGTAATAGACAGCGACCCGGAAGCTTTCGAACTCCTGGGGAAGGACTTTAACG
>JAUZPH010000115.1 GCA_030706065.1 Bacillota bacterium
AGTAAAGAAGAATCAAAAGGGTAATATAGATGTAGCTATCACTCCCTTGGAAAAAACCAGTGACTTGATTTTAAAACTTAACGGAAGTAAAGAACTCAAGCTTACTGAGAAGATAGATACAAAGAAAAGAGTTCTGGATGGAGCCCAATACCTTTTTAACAGATTTAAAATGAGTATAATCTTATTGACAACAATAGCTGTATCTGTAACGGCAATTTTCTTTCTTGGCTGGCTTAACTACAGATCAAAGGTGCAAAATTACAAGGTTGTAAAGGATTTGTATTACCGGGTAAATGGCAAAATCAGAACATTGAGCATAGAACTCAGTGTTAAAAATTGTCCAACTATCTTTATTAACCTGGGAGAAGACAGTATTTATGAATCCGTAAAAGAAGAAAGGGCAATAGGATGCTTCGAGCTCCGTTGGCCTAAGGGAACAAAGGCAGTGACGGGCCTTTTGTATATTTTTAAGGGAAAATCAATTTTTGAAGTAAGTTATGACGCAATAATAGACCAGACAATATTTCTTGATGAAATGGAAGAAAATACACCGGTGTCTTATAGAGATGATCTTTTGATCCGGTTCAAGCACAGAAGCATAAATTATGAAATTCAATTCCAATAAAGGTTTTAAGGGGGATTACCATGAGTTTACACAAAATACCCAGGGATGTTCTTCCAACCCTTGTAATCGGGCTTGGAGGAACAGGTTTTCAGGTAATAAAAAGGCTTAAACAGCTTTTTAATAAGAGGTTTAATAATGCAAGAATTCCTGTAAGATATATATTGATCGATACCGATGTGAAGTCCTTTTTGGATGATTCGGTTGAGAATAATGAGAAATGCCAGCTTAGGTTCGGTGACGGTATAAAAAACACTCTTGATTGGGCGTATAGAAATGCCAACTTTGACTGGCTCCCGAAAAATCCTCCCATTACTCCGGACTTTTTTACCTCTACTGACCAAGGGGCAGGCCTTGTAAGGCCAGTCGGGAGATTGTACCTCTGTAAAAATGCAAAGCTGGTCTATGACACCATACTCTCTGCAAAAAATGATCTTGTTGACCTGCATAAGCTGCTTTTAGATATAGGCAGCGAATACCTTGAGAATATAGACAGACATAAGGTTTATATAGTGGGCTCCCTGGCAGGGGGGACAGGCTGTGGTATATTTCTCGATATTGGAGTTATGGTTTCCAGGATATTTAACAGGGACAATACAAATGTAATCGGAATGTTCACTATGGAAAGCTGTTATGATGATAAGCTTTCCTCAGATATTGATGCCCAAAACAGAAGCAAGGCCAATTGTTATGCAGCTCTTAAGGAACTCGAGTTCTATATGTCTTCAGTAAGGAATCCTGAGGATGAAAAATATGTTTTCAAATACAACAATATCGGTGAAATAAAGCTTGAAAAGAAGCTCTTTGATATTTGCTATCTCCTCGAAAATAAAAATGAAATGGGAGGGGTACTCACAAATATTGACGATATATATGATCTCTGTTCACTGCAGCTTTTTCAGGAGATTGGAACCCCCCTCGGCTCACAACTCAGAGCGGATTATGCCAATTTTTTGTGCAAGGATAAGGACCCGGTTTTAAATAGGGAACGGAACTTCAGTACTTTTTCCTCATCATCTCTTAGATTTCCTTTTGAGACCCTTAAAAGTTATTCCTCTTTAAAGTTAGCCTGGGATATACTAGACAAATTAGGGTCCGGAGGAAGGATGAACAGGCCGGAAATGGATGAGGATAAAACTGCTTTGATAAACAAAATAAACAATATTGTAGATTTTGAAAACATAACTTCGGATTTAACAAGGCCGTATCGTATAAGAAATGACGTAAGATACAGTGATTTAAAAAGCAGTAAGTTGTATAATCTGGATAGAGTAGGAGACAGCATCAGAACTCAAAAAAACTTGTGGGAGCAGAAGAAGAGCAGTGCAGTCAAAGCAGTTAAAGAGACTATTGATTCTTTTATACAGAGTAAGGCTGCCTTATGTGGTATCAAAGAAACAGGCTTACTGCTTCAGGAGATTGAAAATTACTTCCTTGAGCAGAAAAATCAGTATGTTTATGAGGAAAAATTTGAAGCCGGACAGATAAAATCAAGGTTTAATAATATAGATGACAGGATGATTATCAAGGATAGGGCCGAGGTGCCGGGAGATATTATTAGAGAATTTAACGGATATCTTTCGCAGGAGTACAATAATTTTGTCTCTAAAATTGCAGAGGATAGGTATCTGTTAATGAGGGATATTGTAAAAGAAATGAAGGATAAACTGCTTCTATTCCAAAACAATCTTGATAATATGAAACATACTATAAAAAGCAGACTGAATTCCATGAGTTTTAGCAACGAGAAAAGGTATGGGGGCAATATCATATCCCGGGAGGTAATATCAAAGGATTACTACGAGGAGGTTTATAACAGAATATATGCAGGAAGCCTACAAAACAAAATTGCTGTACTGTTGAAAGAGAACAGTCTCATGGACAGGATTAACTCAGGTGTTAACGAATTTGTCCGGTTCTGCTCGGAGGATTTTGTGAAAACCTACCCTGAGAAGAACATCATTGATATATTTAAAGAAAATGCGGAGGCAAAAGACATTGATGCAAATGAGTACATAAAAAGAGAAATGGATATTATTGCAAAACTAGCGAAGCCCTTCTGGTCTGCAGTGAAAAACCCTGAGGTTTCCTGGACAGAATGTTATTATGTTGGTTCTGTAAGAGAAAACTCCAGTGAGAGCGGTTTTGCAGTTAAGCCCCCTGAGGCTGTCGACAGGTGGATAAGAAATCAAACCGGTGAAAGGTCAAGACAGGCAAGATATGTGGAGACCCAGGATCCTAATTCCATTGATGTAATCCATATAATAATGGGGGCCTGTGCAGCCTATCTTCCGGATGTTAGAACATACAGACAATTTTATCTAAGATTGTTATCATCGAAGATATATCCGCTGCACACAAATGAAAGGTTCATCGGTCTTCCTGAGATTGATCCGGAGTTGGATGAGATACTAAACATATACTCCCTCTCAAAAGCTTTTGGAGTAATAATTGAAGTTGAAGGGAGTCTTTTCATAAATATAGATGCAGATGCAGTGAAGCCGTGTTATATATATAAATCCGAATTTATTATTGAAAATGATAGGTTTATTGGAGAAAATACCGTCATATTACCGGAAACTGCCGCAGAAATACCGGTAAATCTTAAGCTTGGCAGTTCTTATGCCGAGGCCATTAACAGAGTAAATCAGGATATGATGCTATTTAACAGAATTAAGGACTTTGTGGAGAGTGTCCAAATAAATATAAGCAAAAAGGAAAAGAAAAGTCATGTAATTAAGTATATCAAAAACAGGGTATCAAAGGATTTCATTGCCAATGAGAAAATTGCCCAAAGTATTCTTATTAGCTAGAGGTGGCAGAGGTGAATGATATTTTTAATCCTTCATTGATAATATCACTTGGGCTTTCAGCAAAGAAGGCTCTTACCCTTTCAGAAAAGTTTTTATCCTGTCTCCCTCAGTATTTGAAAAATGTTATCAGATTCTATGATATTGAGGAGTTTACAAAGGCGGGAGATGAGCTTCAGGAAATCATTGATAACAGGCTTCTGTCTGCAAAGTATCTGAATATACTTGTTGATATGGGTTACAAGGTAAGAACGTTAACTACCGCACCGGTAAAACTGAATATTTACCTGCTGTGGGATGTATACAATTCACCAATATCCGGTTATGAAATAATAAAAGTGCTGACAGCACTAAATTATGGAAATGTTGACAAAGAGCTTCATACTGGTGCAACCATACTTATTATACCTATACTTGACAGAGAATGGAGGTTTAAGGATAAAGCAGCTTTGGAAGCCATAAGCCAGTTGAAAGAAACAATAGCACATATGTCACAACAGGAAACCCTGCTTGCAATTGATTCAAAAGTTTATATGCTCCACTCTGTTTCCGGTGACGGTTCCAGGATACTGATTGAGGAACTGGAGTACATATGTGCAATATTGATATATTTGACGGTGGTGCCTTCCGGGGACCCACCTCTGATGCATTACAATAGAAAGCTCATAAAGGAAGAAGGAAAATATAAAATTGGCACAGTGGGAATCAATAGTTTGGCCTTTCTTAAAGATAAGTTGATAGACAATCTTGCCGAAAACCTTGCAATGGATATATTAGATTTTGCATGTAAATCATCTTCAGAAGGGATATCAATTTTTGCAAAGGTATCTGAACTGTTGTCCTATGGAAATCAGCTGCGAAATTTGCGCTATATTGTCGGAACTCCACAGGAGCAAGAAGAAATCATTCGCTATAACGAGGCTGTTTCTGAAACTATTGGTCGGGAGTTGAATAAAATAATCCTGGAATCTGGGTTTGCCGCTGGAGTAAAATTCCTTGAGGAATTGACGAGGAATATAGAAAATCAAAGAAGTTGCGAAACACATACCTCTGAGGAAGAGAAAATAAAAGAGGCGATAGTTGAAAATAACAAGGAGATAACCAGAGTGTTATATAATCTAAAAAAAGATGTTGAGGCCGTTTCCAGGGAACTGCTCAAAGTTTTAAAAGAAAGAGATGAATATCGAAATGGGGAGAGGGACTCCTGCAGCCTCGTAGCTTCCCTGGCAGATTCTGTAGATTGTACATGTTTGTACAAGGGACAGTATCCGGATATAGGTCAGCTTTATTTGGAAATGATGATTGATATCGGAGATTATAGAAAGTTCAAAGAACAGGGGACATACGATGAGATATTAAGAAATGCAAAACTAAAGGTGGCTGCAATGATAAGTATGGATATACAGGAACTTCTGACCTCAGCCTATGGTGACGATAAAGAAAAGGAGATATCCAGATGGATAAGAGGTGGTCTGGTTAAATCTCAATACCTGCTGCAATTTACGAATAGTGAGAAACTGGAAGAGCATTTGTTACTGTTGACTTGTCCCGAGTTAGCCTCTATTGTACAATCCATAATAGCGAAGGAATTTAACAATCTTAATACCTCTTCGATAAACAGTACCAATTCGTATATAAATTGTATTTCTATTATTAAACTTTGTTTTGGAATTGATTTCGAAAAGATAGCACCAGTAAAGAATTTAAAGATGCTGGCTGCAAGAATGCAGATAGAAGATGGAAATAAAGGCCTTGTCTCGAGGTAATACTTGATAACGGGGCGTTAAGCAAATATACATTTACAAGATATATAAAATAGCATGATTTTTCTGACTTCAATTATAACACAAAAAGAGTTAAAATAGTAGTATATATAGTTATATGGAGGTAAGCAAATGTCAAGAAGTATTTCTGGAATAATTTCACAATTGACACTCGAAGAAAAGGCTGGTTTGTGTTCCGGCTTGGATTTTTGGCATACCAAAGCGGTGGAACGATTGGGCATATCATCAATAATGGTATCTGACGGCCCACACGGACTTAGGAAGCAGAAGGATGCAGCAGACCATGTCGGAATTAATGAAAGCGTACCTGCTACATGCTTCCCTTCCGGAGCAGCACTTGCCTGTTCCTGGGAAAGAAAACTCATGGAAAAAGTAGGTTCCGCTCTTGGTGAGGAATGTCAGGCAGAAGGTGTTTCAATCATACTTGGTCCTGCTGCTAATATCAAGCGTTCTCCTCTCTGTGGAAGAAATTTTGAGTATTTTTCTGAAGACCCCTATCTCTCTTCTGAAATGGCAGCTAACCATATAAAAGGAGTGCAAAGCCAAGGTGTGGGAACATCACTGAAACACTTTGCAGTTAATAACCAGGAACATAGAAGGCTTTCCGTAGATGCTGTTGTAGATGAGAGAACACTCAGGGAAATATATCTGTCAAGCTTTGAGGGGGCTGTAAGACAAGCCCAGCCCTGGACTGTGATGTGTGCCTATAATAAGATAAACGGAATCTACTGCTCGGAGAACGAATATATACTGAATTCCATCTTAAAAGAGGAGTGGGGATTGGATGGCTTTGTAATGTCTGACTGGGGAGCTGTAAATGAAAGGCCTGAGGGAGTAAAAGCTGGATTGGAGCTTGAGATGCCCTCCGGTAACGGAGCTGGGGACAGGAAGATAGTCGAAGCTGTTAAAAACGGAAGCCTTTCTGAAAAGGAGCTGGATAAAGCTGTTGAAAGAATATTAAATATAGTATTTAAAGCAGTAGAAAACAAAAAAGAAAATCCCTCCTATGATAAGGAACTTCATCATCAGCTTGCCAGAGCTGCTGCAAGGGAATGTATGGTCCTGCTTAAAAATGAAGACGATATCCTCCCGTTAAACAAGTATGGACGCATTGCTGTCATCGGAGACTTTGCAAGGGTTCCAAGATATCAGGGAGGCGGAAGCTCCCATATCAATCCTACCAGGATTGATGATTTCCTGTCTGAAATGGAAGCTTCTGAAAGTATAAGAGCCAACATAAGCTTTGCTCACGGTTTTTATCTTGATAATGATGAAATAAGTCCTGAGCTTATAAATGAGGCCACGGAAGCTGCAGCAAAGGCAGAGGTAGCAGTGATTTTTGCAGGATTGCCGGACAGATATGAGTCTGAAGGTTATGACAGAAAACACATAAGGATTCCTGAAAACCAAAGACTGGTCATTGAAGCAGTGGCAGATGTACAGAGAAATATTGTGGTTGTATTAAGCAATGGTTCACCTATAGAAATGCCCTGGATTCATAAGGTTAAAGGAGTTCTTGAGAGTTACCTTGGCGGCCAGGCATCAGGGGGGGCTGTTATGGATATCTTATTCGGAGATGCCAATCCCTGTGGAAAGCTGGCAGAAACCTTCCCCGCAAAGTTGAGTGATAATCCATCCTATCTAAATTTCCCGGGAGAAGGCGACAGAGTAGAATATCGGGAAGGGATATTTGTGGGATATAGATATTATGATAAGAAGGAAATAGAACCCCTGTTTCCCTTTGGCTATGGATTGAGCTATACAACCTTTGAATATAATTCAATTTCTACAGATAAAAAAAGTATGACAGATTTAGAAAGCTTAACAGTGAAAGTTCGAGTTAAGAACACTGGAAAGTTAACTGGGAAAGAAATTGTACAGCTTTATGTAAGGGACATAGAAAGTACTGTAATAAGACCTGAAAAAGAGCTTAAGGGTTTTGAAAAAGTGGAACTTGCACCAGGGGAGGAAAAGGATATAAGCTTTAATTTGGATAAGAGGGCCTTTGCCTATTATAATACAGAGAAAAAGGATTGGGTCGTTGAGAGTGGAGATTTTGAACTGTTGGTTGGAAGTTCCTCAAAGGATATGGCTCTAAGGACTGTAGTATATGTCAGTTCTACTACTGTAATGAAGAAGCTTTTTACAAAAAACTCTACCATAGGGGATATCCTTGCCTATCCCGCAGGGGCAGTACTGGCTCAGAATTTATTAAAAGGAATTTTCGGTGAGGGTGATGGCTCAGCTGATGTTCTTGGGATGGATGCAGCAGCAATGGTAAAGGATATGCTGCTTAGAACCATTGTTTCCTTCAGTGGTGGTCAATTTACTGATGAAATGCTGGATTCATTGCTGAAAGAGTTAAATGGATAGAATTGTTCGTAACTTTAGCTAAAGAAGGCGGTAAGCCTTCTTTATTTTAGCTTCTTAAAAAGCTGGTCTATTTTTCTATATGCTGTGCTTTGCAGAATATGTTAAAAAGGTAATTAATATTCATATCGAGGCTACAAAATGTCTATGTTCTTGACAAAATATTTCCAAATGTTATATGCTTACTGTAGAAATAATCAAGTATTGGAGAAAACAATATGAGCTTTGGAACTTATACGAGTATATTAATACTGGCTTTGTCAGTATTAATTTCTGCAGTGTTGATAGTATACTCGGTAATAAAGGGGAAAAAAACAAGTATCTTTTACAGCTTTTTATGCTGTCAGATTCTTCTGTTGAACTGGTCACTGGGAATGATTATCGAAATTTTTTCAACAGATAGGACAGTAAAGTGGATTATTGTTTGCGTCGAATATTTCTCTATCAGCTTTATTGGGGTCAGCTGGATTTTGTTTTCTTTTTTCTATACTGAAAAAAGATACCCGAAGAAAGTATTGAAAGTACTGCCTTTATTCATTTCACCGGTAGTGTCTTACTTGATGCTGTTAACCAATAACTATCACCATTATTTTTACATACGGTTTGAACAGGACTTCAGAATTTATGGCATTTTTTTCTGGGTAAATGTGATTCAATCTTATGTTTATATTTTTACAGCTAATATAATAATGATAAGGTATTCTCTTAAACAACCAAACTACAGGAAGGAACAGGCATTCCTTATCTCACTTACCTCGATAATACCTATAATTTCCAACTTTTTGTACGTGTTTAAGATAGTGAAAATGGATTTTGATCTTACACCGGTAAGTTTTTCAATATCAATATATTTTTTGACGGTAGCTGTATTTAAATATAGATTTCTGGACATAGTATCCAATGCTCTGGTAAATGTCTTTGATAATATGAAAGAAGCAATAATTATTATAAATAATCTAAATAAAATAATGGAGTTTAACAGGGCTTTCAAGTTAATATTTGGCGAAGCTGAATTAATCGCCAATGAAGATGTTGGTAAATTCTACATATACTTAAGGAAGCGGCTTACAGAATGTGATGACAAGCTTATAAAGGTGATTATGGAGGGGACAAATTATATTGAAAACGGGGAGATAGTTTTAGATAGAAATGAATATTACGCTGTAAATGTACAACCTATATTCGATTCCCGCAGAAGACTTTTAGGCAGAGTCATAACTTTCAATGATATATCTGTATATAAAAAGCTGATGGAAAACCTCGACTCGAAAAATAGGGAATTATTCCTGAAAAATAAGGCTCTAAAAGAACACCTTACTACTGCGGCAGAACTTGCTGCCGAAAGAGAAAGGAACAGAATTGCCCAGGAGGTACATGATACCTTGGGACATACAATGACTATGCTCATTGCACTCCTTGAAGTGTGCAAAATTACATACAAGAGGGATTTGCTTGTAACTGAAGAAAAGTTGAATGAGGCTATAGAAGCTGCAAGAGATGGACTTAAGGAGTTGAGGCAGTCCCTGGCACGTATTAGATCGGAGCAAATGAGAACTGAAAACTTTATAAATACTCTGGATAACCTCATCTCAGGCTTTGAACTGACTGGCATGAAAGTGGAACTAACAGCGGACAAACTGGACAATGTACTAACTTCAAATCAGGCTGATGTGATATACAGAGTATGTAAGGAAGCTTTGACAAATTCCCTGAGACACGGAAAGGCTGAACATGTATCCATAATA
>JAUZPH010000116.1 GCA_030706065.1 Bacillota bacterium
AGCCACAATACCTTATCCATATTGTACCTTTCTGCATTTCTGTATACATATACTGCCAAAGCTATCTTTACTCCAAAAACAATCATAAATATAACGGGAAAGACTAAAATAAATAAACCTCTCATTTATATGCATCTCCATTTATTAATTGATATATATCATTTTGTTTTAACTTCAAGAAAATTATAACATATATTACTGCCTATTACTTTAACATTTGAAGTTTACCAGGGTTCGAATTATTTTATAAATATTGCATCATCCCGCAAAAAGCCGGCAGCAACTCTCAAGTGCATTGCTGCTCGAAGATCCCCCACTGTCATTAAAGTTCCAGGTGGCAACGGTAGTACCCTTAATAGCTTGTTCCTGATCATCCTCACCGAATGTCTCATATGCTTCTATTTCTTCGTCAGGTTTTTCTTTTGCTTTTCTCCTTCTTTTGCCGGTGGAAACCGGTTTAAAGCCTGTAAACAGCATCTCTTGGTTTTCTTTTCCCTCTTCTAGCTTGTCCTTTGAAACTGCCTCTACATCCTTCTCCTCCGGTTTGGCTGCTTCCTGTACAGATTGTACAATATCGTCCGGTTCTATTTCGTTCTCATTGTCTGGTTTTATTTTGACCTCATTATCTGCTTTTATTTTGACCTCTGAAGGCAATACAACTCCATTAAATATTGCCTCTACTGGATATTGCCGCTCTTTGCAAATTTCATAATACTGCCTTAGCAGTTCCTTGTCTTTAACTTCTTTAAGCTCTGCATTTATTTGGCCAATAATCTTTTTATTCATTTTGGAATTATGCTTTAACCAGTTGACTATCATTAATTCCCGGGAAACTTTTGAAATCACTATCTTTCCGCTGCTTTCAAAGGTATTGAGGTAATTGTTTATCACCTCTGAGCTTAAGCCTGTCTCCAGCACCGCCAGTTTCAGATTGAACCTGTATATGCCGCAGACAGTAGTCATGGTATTTGTAATTAAATAAACATAAAAATATCTTTCCTCAGGTGTAAGGTCGAGCACGAAAGTATTCTGCCAGAAATTTGCCTGGATTTGTTTATATGTGGTCATTTAATTTCCTCCCTTTAAATATATATTTTATAGAATGGTTTTTTCACATCCTCATATAAATAAATATACAGTTCCGGGAAGGTGTTACGGTATTTCACAAAAAAAATTTTCTCTTATATTTCGACAGCAGTACACCAAGTATCGGAATGGAAGGAACTCATAGAGAAAGAGTTTATAATGAAAAGGACTGCACATAATATATTTACATCATGCAACAGCCCCTTTAGGTCATTATCTCGGTTTTATCAGTCCATACATTGCTGCATCGCAAATCCCTGTGTTATTTCTATCCGCTTTGATCCTTGTTCCCTCGTACTTCAGACCGCAGTACAAGTCTTTCAGTTTCTATGGTTTTCATTCCTAAATTTTTCATACATGCGCCCTTTCCATTACCAATAAACATAAATTTTTGAATAGATTATACCATCCCCCCCAAAATAGGTTAACACATATATCTATCCCACAAAACAGCATGTACAACAAGTTCACAAGTAGATTATCTGCATCTAAATCTAGACACTCACCGGCATCATGATTACCATATAAATTCATTAAGATGCATTTGACGTCACTTTATGTTAGAATAAAGATTACCAAAGTGTGAAAAAATACACATTATGAGTATATATGCAGTAAAGCGAGGTAGTTTCATATGATACAAATAGGAGATTATAACAAACTAAAGGTGGCAAGAAAGGCGGAATTCGGGTACTTCCTGGATGCCGGCACCGGAAGGACTTCCGATGACATACTACTTCCAAACAAGAGTACCTTAGGCGAGGAGTTTAATATTGGTGATGAGGTTGAAGCCTTCATATACAGGGATTCAAAAGACAGGCCAATAGCAACACTAAAAAGGCCCCTTGCCAAGGTTGGTGACCTGGCTTACCTGAAGGTAATAACAACTGCTCAGATTGGAAGCTTTATAGACTTCGGACTGGAGAAGGATATACTGGTTCCTTTCAAGGAGAAACTATATCCTCTACAGAACGGGAAGTCCTATCTGTTCTATATCTATCTGGATAAGACAGGAAGAATCGCAGCTACTACGGATATTGAAAGATATCTGGATACTGCGGATAAGTATACTGTAGGGGACAAGGTAACCGGAACTGTTTACGGGTTTCAGACAAATAGCAGTGCCATGATTGCCGTTGATAACATGTATAAGGGCGTAGTACTGGAAAGAGAATACTATACAGAAATGCACCACGGTGATGTACTTGATCTGACGGTTATCAAAATCTATGAAGAAGGAAAGCTTGGACTCACTCCAAGGAAGGCCCCTAAGGTGGAAAGAGAGGAGCTTCAGGAAGTAGTACTTGAACATTTGAAGGCTCACGGTGGTACAATGCCCTACAATGACAAGAGTTCTCCTGAAGATATTCAGGCAACTTTTCATGTGAGTAAAAGCCACTTTAAGAATGCCCTAGGCGGACTAATGAAAAGAGGGCTGATTATCCAGGATGAAAAATCCACGAAATTAAAATAACAGGCTTTTAGCCTGTTATTTTAATTTTACTCCGTGCACCAATCGATGCAATTCTTCAAAATCTCCTGGAATACCGGGTTCAGCCAAACCTCCAGATTATGTCCGGGAGTAATAACGCAAACCCTTCCATCACCTTCCGTACGTGTCCAGCCTCCAGGCTGTGAGCCGTGTTTTGATGAAGTCCTCATAAAAATATGTACATTTGGATCATCCAGCTTGACGTGGTAATGCTCATCCATCTCAGTAAAAGCTTTGCCACTTTCTACTATCGTATGTCCCTTAAGAGTTTCCGTTGTCACTTCACACTGTTCCGGATGATGGGTGAAGATTCCTCCCATCAGGCTTCTGAGCTTTTCAGCCTCATCATAACCGGCAGTACCGGAGTGTATTACAAAGAGGCTGCCCCCCTGCCGAACATATGCCAGAATAGCCTCCTGAGCCTCCTCAGTAATCCAGGGGCTTTCGTCGGTGGAAGAGATATTGTTGGACTTGCTAAGAATAACTACGGGATACCTTTCCAACCCTTCCAACGTAAGTCTGCCCACATTTTCTACAGCCTCAAAATTAATTTCATATTTCCCAAGCGGCTCCAGTCCTTTTATAACAACCTCACCCGGATGCCATCTGTCACCGCAAAGTACCAACACTTCCATAGAATAATCCTCCTCTTCAAGTATAATCTACAATAATTATAGTTTAAGCAGGAAGAATTGTCGATGTAGAATCCGTCCACATTTGCTGTCAATATATATTTTGAATCACCGCCCGGAACAAAAGAACATTCCCTATAACTTCGTAGTATACTTTCAGCCTCTGCTGAATAATTATAAAACAAAATATTAAATAGGATGATTGTCTTATGGATGAATTGATTAACGATTATATTATTGTCTCCTTTGACGGCAAGGTTATAGGATGTGAGGATAAAGATACGGTTTATGAATATTTAAAGGAATGTATGGAAGATAAAATTCGGGAATACTGTGAGTCAGAAGGTTTGGACTATAATGGCCTGTCACGAAAAAAATTGAGGTCACTGCTTTATGAGGAAAACTATCTGAATGATGAGAGCAAGATTTATAAAACAAGAAAAGTCATCAATGAACTGAAAAAATCCGAATTGGATGAAGAGGTCAAGACTGAACTCATAGAACTGCTGACAGAATACAATGCGGAATTTCATACAGATGAATATGACGGCTTCAGAGAACTGCTTAACGGGATTGATGATATTGATCTATAACCCTTCTCTAATACCTGTTTAAAAATCAAAAGAGACATGGTCAATATCGACCATGTCTCTTTATAACACTTTTAAAAAATTTACTCCTCTTTAGGGAAGCTTATTTCCTGCTGCCCTGTATATTTCATACCATTCCTGTCTTGTGAGTTCAACCTGTGAAGTCCTGCAGATATCCTTAAGGCGCTGGCTGTTTGTTGTACCTGCTATCGCCTGAATCCTGGCAGGATGCCTTAGTATCCATGCTATAGCAATGGCAGTATTAGGTACACCTTTTGCCTCAGCTATTTCATTTATCTTTTTATTAAGTACCGGGAACTTCGGGTTATCCAGGAATACACCTTCAAAAAAGCCATACTGGAAAGGAGACCAGGCCTGAATGGTAATATCCTTCAAGCGGCAGTACTCCAAAACGCTTCCATCTCTGTCGATGGAGGGGTCTATCTTCATATTTACATTTATTCCCGAATCAATCATACCGGTATTCATTATACTGAACTGCAGCTGGTTGATTAAAATACTCTGGTGCAGATACCTGCTGAGAAGCTCCATCTGCATCGGATTTTGATTGCTGACTCCGAAGTATTTAACCTTGCCGCTGCTTTGCAGTATATCAAAGGCTTCGGCAACTTCTTCAGGTTCCATCAGAGTATCGGGACGGTGCAGCAGCAGAACGTCGATATAATCCGTCTTCAGGCGCTTCAAGCTGCCATCTACGGAATTCAATATATGTTCCTTTGAAAAATCGAAATATCCCTGTCTTATTCCGCACTTGGTCTGGATGATCATCCCTTCTCTTACTCCGGGCTTCATATTGACAGCCTCTGCGAAAACCTCTTCAGATTTACCTCCACCATAGATATCTGCATGGTCAAAGAAATTGATTCCTTCCTCAAGGGCAGTATTTACAAGCCTGGCAGCCTCACTAACGGAAAGCTCGGCAATTCTCATGCAGCCAAGAGAGATTTCAGAGGCAGACAGCTTTCCATTACCAATGTTGATTTTTTTCATCTAAGCCACTTCTTTCTATATAAACTCTTATATTGTCAGTATACCACAAATCAGAAATAAAACTAAGAAAACGCAGGATATAAGAAATGCCTCTCCCATAACAAAACATCCTGTTACAGGAGAGGCTTAATGCCCTAGACCTGATCTGAAGCAACCTTGCAGTCTGCCACAAGCCTCTTTGTATTTTCTGTTGCATCTACCAGCGGGTGTATGGATTCATCATAATTCAACATATCTATCATTTCAGCGATGAAGTGAGACATGTCCACACACTTGAACCACTCTGCATTTTTTACGTCATCGGACACGTATGTCAGATTCGTCGAATATACCTTCTTAATCAATCCCTTCTGGTAGTATTCATCGAATTTTCTAGTTCCTTCGGTGAACAGGCCAAAGGTTACAGCGCAGTATATATTGTTTGCGTTGCGTGCCTTCAATTCCTTGGCGATATCCAGCATAGAATCTCCGGAGGCTATCATGTCATCTACAATCAATACATCCTTGCCTTCCACGTCGGAACCTATATACTCATGCTGAACTATAGGGTTTTTACCGTTGACCACCTTGGAATAGTCACGCCTCTTATAGAACATGCCCACATCCACTCCCAGCATGTTTGAATAGTAAATAGCTCTATCCATGGCACCGGTATCCGGGCTGATCACAATCATATTTGACTTGTTGATAGTCAAATTTTTCTCTGCATCGATGAGAGTCTTTATTATATCATAGGTAGGATACAAGCTTTCAAAACCGATTAAAGGGATGGCATTCTGTACTGTAGGGTCATGGGCATCAAAGGTCAGAATACTGTCAACACCAAGATGCTCAAGCTCCTGCAGCGCAATGGCACAGTCCAGTGACTCTCTGCCCTTTCTCTTGTGCTGTCTGCTCTCATATAATAGAGGCATTATGACGGTTATTCTTCTTGCCTTGCCTGCCAGTGCAGATACTGTTCTCTTTATATCCTGGAAATGTTCATCCGGCCCCTTGTGATTCTGTATTCCGTACAGATTATATGTACAGCTGTAATTTCCCACATCACAAAGTATATATATATCTTTTCCTCTTATAGTTTCTTTGAGAGATACTTTTCCTTCACCGTTTGAAAACCTGATCTCATTGGCAGTAATTAAGTAAGACTCCCTTTCGCTGCCATCAGCGCCTTCGCCTCTTCTCTCCAGCAGTTGGAGGTCAACGCTATCGCCTAGGTCCTTACAGCTTTCCAATGCTATAATTCCCAATTCACCAAAGGGAATTCTGCCCGGATTGTTCAATTTCATCCTCTTTGACTCCTCCCTGTTCTTTACACGATAATCCTATAGTGAATCCACAAAACTCAGTGGATTTAAACACTTTTACCGGGAATAGAAAAGCTATATCCCTAAAATTGTTCCGAAAATAGAATATCATTCTTACCATTATAATTCAATATAAAACTATGTATCTTTTCAAAATTCGACATTTTCTCTATTGACGAGGAGCCCTTTCTTAAGTCGGGCATTTTTCACCTTTTGGCTTTTTCTTCTTATTTTTATCACCCAGCATTCCTCTCAATGCCGCAACCAGCAGAAGCAGCAGCGGAAGTCCTACCCCCAGCGCAAGGGAAATCTCCGACCATGGGCTTTTTAGAAATTGTATAAACTTGTTATGATCATGGCCCATAAAATCAGCCAGATAGATGAATATCGCCGAAACCGGAAGAATAATCTTTAAATTCTGCTTTATTCCGGATACCTGTTTTATACAGTACACGGCGCTGTAAAGCATTACTGTAGATTGAACCACTACCCCCCACACAAAAAAGCTTACCATTATAAGTTCATATCTGGGTAAATATCTTGTAAGCTGGGCACTCCTCACCTGCTGCATGCAGACCACTACAAATTGTTTCATAACATCTGCTCCCAATACTCCCGTTTCGAATATTGGCCAGACTATTATGATCAAGTAGGCTGAAATCATTGAAAACAGTGATATGAGTCCGGTTTTCTTTTTATTATTAATCATCGGGAACAACATTCCCACAGCCAGAATTGCCATAGTCAAATCTCCAAAGGAATATATGCTGGCCTTTGCATCCGTCAATAAGCCTTCATCAAGCATGGGACGCAGGTTTATGAACTTGAAGTCTGTAATTGTACCAAGCATCATTGTAATGTTTATCAGAAGAGTCATGATGAATCCAAAAATTGAAAACCTTATTACTACTTCTACCCCCAGAGATACCCCATAAACACATAGAAGCCCATATACCAGGCATAATACAAAATAAGGAGTTTCCGTAAGCATATATTCCTTGAGATGCAGTGTTATAACATTGATAGAAGCTGAAAAGGCCAAGCCAAAGTATATGGCCAGCACCCCTCCCAGTATTTTACTGAAGGCTCTTCCCAGTATTTTATCACTGTATTCAATTATTGTATCTTCCGGAAACTTGCTTGATAGAAAGGTGGCCACCAATACAATGATGGTACCTGTAAAACCTCCAATGGTCATGGATATCCATGCATCACCTCCCACCACCCTTGCGGTAATACCGGCAGTAATGCCTATGGCTTTTCCATACATCAGGTTGGGAAGCATGAAAAAGTATTGAAGCCTGTCAATCTTCGCCTTCATTAATCCTGCTCTCCTTCAATTTTTTCTTCGTAAATGGGCTCCTGGAACAGAGTGCTGGTATTTATCTTCACATCGGAACTGAAGGTGATCACGGCATTACTGTACAGCTCCGGCCACCTTTTTCCCAGGCCTTTGTTCCACAAATCCTTGTATTTTATATGAAACGTCCTTCCAAAGCCTACAACATCACTGTTGAAATCTGTCTGTACAGCTTTTATTGTGGTTTTTAAGTTCCTTTTTACTCTATCATTTACAGCCTTTTGCACCTCTGACTTGAAGGCATCAATGTCTGCCTGAAGAGGACCGTCCTGTTCCGTTATACTGCCTTCAGCCTTGAAGTTAATATTGAACTTCGCCTTCTGTCCATCCCAATCCGGAGTTACCTTGACCTTGATACGCCTGAGTTCAACAGAGATTGCCTTTTCACCGGTACCTGTAAGGAATACCGTAATTATGGAACTTCTTGCTTCTCCCCTCATCCAATCCAGCCCCCTGGCTTCTTCGGCAGACAGAAAACCAACCAATTTATCCTTTTTGAATACTGCTCCACCCTCCAATTCAATCTGGTTGCTGCCGGTACCGCTTTCTGCCGGTGTAATAAGCCGCAGCTCAGATAGGAGAGGTTGTATGGTCTCACTCTTATAGTCTCTCAAAAGGCTTACCATATCGGTTTTTATACTTCTTGCAGGAAGTTCTCCATATAGGTACAGCCTTGCTATGGATATACCTGGTATTTTTTCTATGCCAGTGTTTGTGCCAATAAGCCCTTCAGCCTTTCCTCTTGTTACTGCCACCCAGGTCTTCATTCGTAATTCGGGATTATGGGAGAAGAAGTCCACAATCGGCGTGATACCCTCCTGTGCCAGGCCTTCTCCTATGATTATGACGTTGTTGTGAGCCCACATAACCCTTCTTGAAGAGAATTTAGCTACATTCCTTATGGCATCAAATATAGTCTGGCCATCTGCGGCCCCAACCCAAACCGGGGAGCCTCCACCGCCTCCGCCCATGGGTCCGCCTCCGGCAGCATCCGAAGGCTTTGCAATCTGAACCGATACCCTGTATCCCCCTTTCTCATTCTCGGATTTATCCACACCAACGGCCATAACCAGCCCCAATTCATTAATTTCCCTGGCATCCCAGCAGCCGGGAAGGAGCATATTTATCAGCAGTATTGATATTACGGCATACTTTCTCATGCTCATACACTCCTTTTATTATTGTGTTTGAGGAGGCTTCGGCTCCAAATTATCCTTCTGCCTTTTTTCATCCTGGGCTTTGGTCATCTGCGGCCTCTTACCCATCTTCCACCAGGGCGCTCTGACTATGGTGTCCTTATTTCCTCTACTTCTGTATGGACTGATAGGGGTTATGAAAGGGGCTCCAAAGGACCTCAATGAAAGAAGGTTCATTGTGAGTGCAATTGTCCCCCCGAGAAAGCCTAAAATACCAAAGGTACCGGATAAAACTATGAGCGGAAACTTTGCCAATCGTATGGCAAAGGAGGTGTTGTAAGCCGGTATTGCAAAGGAGCTTACACCTGCTGCCGCTATGGCTATTACAAGAGTAGGCCCTACCAGGCCAGCATTTACTGCAGCCTCCCCTATGACCAGAGTACCGACTATGCTGACTGCCTGCCCTACAGGCTTTGGCAGCCTTAGTCCTGCCTCTCTCATTATTTCAAACATAAATTCCATAATAATCGCCTCCATAACTGCCGGGAAGGGAACTCCTTCACGGCCTGCAGCTACTCTCAGTGCCAGGGCTGTTGGAAGCATCTCCTGGTGAAAGGCCACCAGCATTACATAAAAGGAGGAGGCCGTCAGGGATAGAAATAGTGAAAA
>JAUZPH010000117.1 GCA_030706065.1 Bacillota bacterium
AAGATATTTGTACAGGAGGCGAGGAGATGAATCCGGAAGCGAAGAAGGAGTTGCGTCAATTTATTGTAAGAAAGAGGGATGAGGTTGCTCCAGCCTTGAGGCAGGAATGGGACAACATCATATTTGACAGACTCATAGACAGTGAATATTATAAGAGAGCGGAAATGATATTCACCTTTGTGAGCTTTAAGAGTGAGGTGGATACCCACAGGATTATTAAAAGGGCCTTGGAGGACAAAAAGATTGTTTGTATCCCTAAAATAAAATCAAAAGAGAAAGGAATAGAGCTTTACAGGATAAATGGAATGGATGAATTGAAACCAGGTTATTTCGGCATATTGGAGCCTGTGGAAAGTTGCCCGGCGGTGGAGGCCGCTGCTTTTGATCTTATTCTTATGCCTGGAGTGGCTTTTGATAGAAAAGGCGGACGTTTGGGGTACGGCAGGGGGTACTATGACAGATTCCTGAGCAAGCTTGACAGCGAGTCCGACAAGATAGCACTGGCGTATCATTTTCAACTGTTGGACAGTGTACCGGTGGATATATGGGATGTATTAGTAGATGGGATTATAACCGAGGAAGAATTCATCAGTATTAAAAAGCTATAGTCAGTCAGTTTTACTGAGCTAAGAAAATGTAAAGGATATTACTGTGAAATCTGTAATGCCGTGTTATAATAAAAAAGATGCAAAAAATGTCGGAATGGAGTGGTGATTATGTTTGTATGGCTGCCGGAGTATGAATTGGGAATAGAGAAGGTAGATAATGAACACAAGAAGCTTTTCGAGATAGCCAATAAGGGGTATGAACTTTTGAAAAATGACTTTTATGTAGACAAGTATGACAGGATAATTGATATAATAGCTGAGCTGAAGACTTATGCGCAGTTTCACTTTTCAGGTGAAGAGGAGTATCTTGCAAGCATAGGTTATAAAAAACTCTTCACCCACAAGCTTCAGCATGACTATTTTATAGAAAAGATAAGCAATGTGAATCTTAAGGAGATCGACAACGATCAGGATAAGTACATCGTGGAGATACTGGACTTCATGGTAGACTGGATAAAGGAGCATATTCTTCAGAAGGATAGGGAATATGCCGGAAAGCTGTAGTATCACCAGGCGAAAGATTAAGATGCAGAGAATTTATTCAAAAAACCAGAGCGATTCAGGCTGTTCCAAAGAAACGGGACAGCCCTTTTGTATGATAACACTTGTTTTTGTGACAGAAATCATATTCTAAACTCAAAATATCTGATATACTCTAGTAGTAAATATCCAAATCAGGTGAAATGCTCATCCTATAATGGATGGCTTATATATGTCTAAAGGCGGTGTAAACAAAATGTTTAAAGAAGTAATAGTAGCAGAAAATGCAGGCTTCTGCTTTGGAGTAAAGAGGGCAGTGGAAACCTCCACTTCCGCTAATGAAGATAATAATTCCACCATATACACCTTCGGCCCGCTGGTGCACAACAAAAATGTCATCGATTTTCTCAAAGAGAAAGGGATAAGCCATATAGATATGCCCGACCTTGACAGGCTGGGTCCTGAAGATACGGTAATTATCCGTTCCCACGGAGTAACTCCTGAGGTTATGAAACAGATAAAGAGCACCGGGGTACAGGTGACGGATGCGACATGTCCCTTTGTCACTGCGATACACAAGAGAATAAAGGAATATTATGACCTGGGGTATCAGATTATTATTGTAGGGGATGAAAATCATCCGGAAGTCGTCGGCAGCAACGGCTGGTGTAATAATACCGCTATTATTACCAAGGACGGCAGCAACCTGGATACAAAAGCAAAGAAGATATGTATAGTTGCACAGACTACAGAGAAAAAGGCTAATCTTGACAAGGTGGTTGAGGTCATTTCAGGGCTCGGCGGGGAGGTTGTAACCTTCAATACTATCTGCAGTGCCACAAAGGAGCGTCAGAAAAGTGCCGAGGAGACCTCAAGGATAGTTGATGTCATGATGGTAGTCGGCAGCCGCAGCAGTTCAAATACCACCAAGCTTTATGAGATCTGCTCTAAAAATTGTGAAAACACTATCTTTATAGATAACAGCAGTGAAATTCCAAA
Source organism: Bacillota bacterium (assembly GCA_030706065.1). Classification (GTDB taxonomy): domain Bacteria; phylum Bacillota; class Clostridia; order Clostridiales; family Clostridiaceae; genus JAEZDX01. Next base: position 2,088 of record JAUZPH010000117.1, read on the forward strand.
GTGGATATTTGAAAGTGAAAATATAAAAAAGGTTGGTTTGACAGCGGGGGCTTCCACACCGGACTGGATTATACAGGACGTACTGGATAAGCTGGCGGCATATACTGAGGGCTGCAGGTAGATACAGGTAACCCATTTAATAATCAAAACTGAATGTACGGCAAAGAGACATCCCATTGACAGTGGGGTGTCTGTTTTTTTATTATGCAGCTTAAAGAGAGGACATCGCGAAGTCTATTTTACAAGTTCCTTAAGGCTATTAATAAGCTTTAGATCCAATAAAATGGCCGGATTTTTAAGGGCTTCCAGTGAAATGGTGCCTTCAAAGCTGATAGTATTTTCGCTGAGGCTGAGACTTTTAATCTTGATAAGCCTATCCAGGGCATTGATGAGCAGCAGGCTTTTCCGGTCCTCACTAACCATGAGTTTATCGGGCTTGGAGGAAGCTGCCATATTCATTATAAAATCCTTTGGCAGCGGAAGCCTTCCAAGCTTTGAATCCAGCAGTGTCAACACGATGGTGCCGTCGTCAAGCTGTGGCAGGAATTTCAGGATTACCTGGGAGGAAATCCCGTAAAATATCCTGATGCCGGCGCATACCGTAATAACCCCATCCCCAACATCCACGGACATTCCAGTAATTGTAAACCGACTACCGACTTCTTTTACCTCCGAATTGCTAAGGGAGGAGAGCAGAATTTCTGTCAGTTCGATTTCCGTCATGGAATAGCTCAGTGAGACCAGCTTGTTCTCTCTGTCAAGGCGGACGGATTCAGGGGCCTTGGACTTGAAATACTGCCCAATGGTCTTTGAGCCATCTGCCGGGGCTGTTAAATTGTTTTTAACAGGCTGTATAAGATAAATTATGATGCAGCTAGCCACAATAAGCAGCATCAACAGCATCAGAAGTACCTTAAAAAGGCGAGGCTTTTTCCTTCTTTTCATATTTCCTCCTAATTTATTACGTATCCATTCAACGATATGGCTGCGTACTTTTGATGTTATTTCAATCCCTATTACAATGTTAAAACTGCCTTTACTGCAGGTCACATCATTTTAATTATACCACTGTAACCAATTGCCAATACAATCCAAACTGCCGGGCAGTAGAGAAATTTACTGTTTTTTAGTGTAAGATGCCTATTGGCTTGATCTGATAAAAATATTTAAAAAATATTACTAATCTTATTGACTCTCACGCAACGTTATAGTTTATCATAAACTTGTAAGGTCAAGATAACCGTTTCGAATAAGAAGGATATATTATCTTTATGGAAAATATCTATAGAGAACAGAGGAGATGAGAACATGACCTATAAAGTGAAAGAGGTATCGACAATAGCGGGGGTGAGCGTACGTACACTCCACCATTATGACGAAATAGGCCTTCTGAAACCTGAGTTTGTTACCTCGGCCGGGTACAGACTCTATTCCGATAGAGACCTTGAAAGACTGCAGCAGATTCTGTTCTTTAAGGAACTGGATTTTGACCTTCAGGAAATAAGGGATATCCTGAGCAGCCCCGGCTTTGACAGGAAGTCTGCACTAAAGGCGCATAAGGAACTTCTGATTGAGAAAAGGAAGAGGCTTGAGAGGATAATCCAGTCAGTGGATAAAACCATAGATTCAATTGGAGGAGGAATAGAAATGAGCAAAAAAGAGATGTTTGAGAGCTTTGACATGAGTGAGATAGAAAAGCACCAGGAAAAGTATGCCGAAGAGGTTAAGCGGAAGTACGGCAGCACCGATGCCTATAAGGAAAGCCAGAAGAAAACTGCAAAGTATAGTAAAGAGGATTGGGCAAGGATAATAGGAAGACAGGGGGAAATCTACAGAGGGCTTGCAGGCCTTATGGACAGGGAACCCTCCCACCCAGAGGTTCAGGAATTGGTGGCTCAGGCAAGACAGCAAATTACCGAAAACTTCTACAACTGCACTCCGGAGATCTTCGCCGGTCTTGGAGAGATGTATGTCAATGATGAACGCTTTACCGCCAACATCGACAAATTCAAGCCAGGACTTGCTGTATTCCTGAGGGATGCAATAAGAGTGTACTGTAACAATATTAAATAATGACCTTCGCAAAGCCAGGTTCTTAAATGGGCCTGGTTTTCTTTTTTTATTATTTATATCAGGAAAGGTAAATGAAAGTTGCACTTTATACCAATACTATATTTGAATATCCATGTGCAAGGTGGTAGTACTATGGCTTATAATGTAATCGACCTTCTGAATAAAGCAATAGCAATAGCTTCAAAAAAGAAGTTGATATATGAAGATATCGGGAGAAAGTGTCTTGACATTCCGGCGGTAAAGGTGATGTCAAAGGTGCTTGCAAAGGATGTAGATAAAAATATTAATTATTATAAGGAATTAGTCGGCGAAACAGAAAATAACGAATTTGATGAGATTGATTTTTCCGTGTACGACAGGATGTCTTTTTTGATCAATGAGTTTGCAAGGAAAGTGTACGTACCTGAAATAAACGGTGTTAGAGAGCTTCTGAAGTTTTCCCTTGAGCTGGAAAGGGATAGCCATTCACTACTTATCGACCTTCAGGGAAGGTTTGTGAGAAATGAACAGGATATATATACAAAGACATATATGGTTTTAGCAGATATAATCAAGGATAAAGAGAAGCATATTTCGATGCTGGAAAAGATGCTTAAGAAGAATTAGGGGAGAAATCTCATCCACCTGGCAGCGTTAAAATTATATATACAGAAGAGCCCGGGAGTGATATAATAATACCAAATAAAGTAAGTAGGTGCTTATAATGATGAAATGCTGTTGCTGCTGTTGTATTAAGAAGAGATGTTCAAAAGTAAATACAGCAGGACTGCGTTCTAAGTGACTCAATTAGTCCGATTCACTGTAAGTCATAGTTTACTATGCAAATATTTTAACTGCAGGCCTGTTTCTGCAGTTTCTCTGTTTTTGGGGGAGCTGCGGAATAACTGCAGTTTTTATTTTTATGAAGGGAGTAAGGAAGATGGGTTTAGCAGTTTACAATACTCTGACAGGAAAGAAGGAAGAGGTCATCCCGGTGGAGGAGGGGAAAATACGGTTATATACCTGCGGCCCGACGGTATATGACTATGCTCACATCGGAAACCTTAGGACATATATTTTCGAGGATGTCCTTAAAAAGTCATTGAAGTATTTGGGCTATGAAGTAAGGCATGTCATGAATATTACGGATGTAGGCCACCTGGAATCTGACGCGGATGCGGGAGAGGACAAAATGGCTAGGGGAGCCTTGAGAGAGAAAAAAACCGTATGGGAGATAGCGAGGTTTTATGAAGAAGCCTTTCTTGACGACTGCAGGCTCTTGAATATTGAAAAGCCCACCGTTATCTGCAGGGCAACGGAGCATATCAACGAAATGATTGAATTTATAAGCCTTCTTGAGAAAAAGGGCTTTACCTACAGTGCCAATGGCAATATATATTTTTCCATAGATAAGTTTCCGGATTACAACAATCTTGCCCGTTTATCCATGGAAGAGCTAAGGGCCGGCAGCAGGGTAGAGATAGACATCAATAAAAAAAATCCCCTGGATTTTGTCCTATGGTTTACAAATTCAAAATTCTCAAATCAGATAATGCAGTGGGAATCGCCCTGGGGCAAAGGCTTTCCGGGCTGGCATATCGAATGCTCGGCCATGTCTGTAAAGTACCTTGGAGAAAGAATAGATATTCACTGCGGAGGAGTAGACCATATTCCGGTACATCACACCAATGAAATTGCTCAATCTGAGAGTGGCCTCGGACATAAATGGGTGAACTACTGGATTCATGGTGAATTTTTAGTTATGGACAATGAGAAGATATCAAAATCAAAGGGTGATTTTCTTACAGTGGCAAAGCTGATTGAAAAAGGCTACAGCGCACTGGATTTCAGATACTTCTGCCTCCAGTCCAGGTATAGAAAGCAGCTGGCATTTAATTTTGACAGCCTCGAGGATGCCCGAAAGTCACTAAAGAGGTTGAGGGGAAGGGTAAGGAATATAGCAGAGAGCAGAAATGAAAATGAAACAATAGATACAGTCGAGCTCAAGGCCTATAAGGACAAATTTATTAATCAGATAAGCGACGACCTGAACCTGCCCAATGCGTTCTCGGTATTATCGGAGGTTATACGTGACGGCAAGCTCAATAATTCGGAAAAGCTTTATCTCATCGAAGATTTTGACAGGGTTATGTCCTTGGAGCTTAGTACAGAAACTGAGATTAAAAGCAGTATTGACAGCCACTGGATTGAGCAGCTTGTTGAGGAAAGAAACCAAGCCAGAAAGGAAAAGAACTGGGCACGGGCAGATGAGATAAGAAACCTGCTGCTGGAACAGGATATTGAGATTGTGGACTCAAAGGAAGGTTCTACGTGGAGATACAGATAGTTTGAAAAAATCAAGAGCAGGATGTTTGAAAGGGTGCGGATTATACACCTTGATATTTATAAATGCCCTGTAAGTCGATGTCCCGGCCTTTATATGGAATTAAGCAGCATAAAAATGGGTATAAAGCTAATGGACCAAACAAAGAGATGGTCCATTATTTTTTACAAATTGATATAAAGTGGAGTCGAAAAATGACGAATATTATACTATGTTATCGCAGTTGTATCAGGAAGTATTGCTGATGCAGAAAAAATGCGGTAGTTGGCAGAGTTTAGGAAGGGCTTATTCTATAAGCAGGTGAAAGCATGAGCAAAATTGATAAATACAGCAGCGAGAACAGTGATAGCGGTGCTGCCGGTGCCTTATATGAGGACAAAAACTTCGGGCAGCAGGGAGTGAATTATGGACATAAGCTTATTAACGCCATTTTTTATGCTGCCAACGTCGGGATATGTGTCACCGATGAACAGGGTAAATATGAAATAGTGAATGATACCTACTGCAAAATATACGGTTATACAAGGAGCGAGTTGCTAGGCAGGCCCTTCACAATTGTAGTTCCGGAAGAGTCCAGGGAATATGCGGAAAAAGTGTATGGAGAAACCCTGGATGGAGGGCTTGAACCACCCAGCGAATGGAAGGTTGTACGTAAAGATGGAAAGCACCTCAATGTATATGTTACATCTGGTAATGTAACTGGTGAAGATGGAAAGCGGTTCAAGGTAACAACCGTTACGGATATAACCTCTATCAAGGAAACCCAGAAGAGGTTTCAGCTTGTATCCTATATCTTGTCAGATACTTCGGAAGGTATAATCATCACAGATAACATTCCGAGACAGATAATATATGTAAATGAAGCTTTTAGTAAAATTACGGGATTATCTATAAGGGAGTTAAGAAGGACTAGTATTCCGGCACTGGCACGGTATGTCCTTGGGAATGAAACCTTCTGCAAAAACATTCTTCCTCAAGTCATACAGGATGGGGTTTGGACGGGAGAAATTGAGTTAGCTAAAAGACAGGACAAGCCAATGATAGTAAAGGTTACTGTCAAGCCAGCCAGGGACTCCGAGGGTAAAATCACAAATTATACTGCCATACTTGCGGATGTCACCAACAATAGAAAGGCAGAGGAACGGATCCAGTATCTTACCACCTACAGCAGTATAACGGATCTTCCGAACCGGCAGGCCTTCGAAAAGGATATACTCAGGGAAGGCAGCAGCACCTCCAGCTCCATGACTTCAGTGATTGTTTTCGATCTGGACAGGTTCGGAAGCATCAATGATAATTATGGACATGGCGTAGGAGACAGTCTTTTGAGGGAAGTGGGATTAAGAATAAAGTCTTCAGTGGATGAAAAGTATCCGCTTGCATATCTTGGAGAAGACCATTATGGAATATTGCTGAAGGATATTAAGGATATCGCTGAGGCTGAGGAGGCCGCTGAAAGGGTGAGAAAGGCCATTCAGAGACCTTTCGTTATTGATAATTACGAAATCCTTGTAACTGCAAGTATTGGTATAAGTATATTCCCCAATGAAAGTGAACGGCTGCAGGGGCTCATAGGGGATGCAGAGAAGGCTGCCACCGATGCCAAACGGAAGGGAAGAAATTGCATACAGATATTCACAAGGGAGCTTAGCAATAAAATTTCAAGAAGACTTAAGCTGAAAAATGATTTAAAGAACAGCATAAAGGAAAATCAGTTGTTCTTGCTGTACCAGCCTCAGATAGAACTTAAAAGCGGAAAGGTTGTAGGTGTTGAGGCCTTGATCAGATGGATGCATCCCGAATATGGCCTTATTCCTCCAAATGAGTTTATACCTATTGCAGAAGAAACAGGGTTCATAGTGGAAATCGGCAAATGGGTGATAAAGACCGCCTGTCTTCAGGCAAAGGCCTGGCAGAACAGTGATATAACACCTTTCAAGGTGGCGGTAAATATCAGTTCAATACAACTGAAGAGCCACAATCTCTTTCAGGATATAAACCAGATCATTGAAAGTGTTGGTGTGGCTCCGGGAATTCTGGAACTGGAGCTTACTGAGAGTACCATGATGCAGGATGTAGAAAGCAGTGTGGCAATGTTCAATATGCTCAAGCAGCTTGGCATCAGGATAGCCATCGACGACTTCGGTACGGGGTATTCCTCCTTGAGCTATCTCAGGAAGATACCCATCAACAAGCTGAAAATAGACCGTTCTTTCATAACGGATTTGGGGAATAACTATGAAAGCTCTATTATAACAAAGACCATCATCGATATGGCCCGTAACCTTGGCTTCAAGGTTATTGCAGAGGGCGCCGAGACAAAGGAGCAGATAGATCTTCTGAAGGAAAGCGGCTGTGATGAGATTCAGGGCTACTATTACAGCAGGCCAATCCCGGCAGAAGCAGTGGAAGAGTTTATCAGAGAGCAAAATTAGAAGAGAGCTGCCCCTCAGTTTTATAAGACTGGGGGCAGCTCTTTTTCAATCCACCGGCGGATTCCTAAGCCCAATTCCTTGGTTCATATATCTTATGCAGACAGCAAAGGAAATTATCATAATTGATACGAGGATAAGGTGGGCACTGTATATATTCTCACTCCCCTTCAGTAAAAACAATAAATGCCGAGATGCCACTTGTTTATGCTATAATATGGATATAAGTCAAGGTTTTTATTTTATATTGGTGCATTTCCCCGGAAATAAGGTA
>JAUZPH010000118.1 GCA_030706065.1 Bacillota bacterium
GTGGTCATCTACTGCATGGGCAAAATGATAAGTAGGCAGCCCGTCACCTTTTATAAGCACTATATCTTGATTGTTTTCCGGGAAGGAAACCTCTCCTTTTATGAGGTCCTCAATTCCTGCTCTTCTCTCCGGATCTCCAGGTGATTTCAATCTGATTATATAGCTTTCTCCGTTCTCTATTCTTCTGATAGCCTCTTCCGGTGACAGGTTTCTGCATTTTGCGTATTCTCCGTAATATCCGGGCGTTATCTTCTGTTCCACCTGGCTTTCCCTGATTTGGTTCAATTCCTCGGTACTGCAGAAGCAAGGGTATGCCAGTCCTCTTCTTATTAAATCATAGGCAAAGGTCTTATATATCTCTTCCCTTTCGCTCTGCCTGTATGGGCCGTAATCACCCTTTGAACTGTCCTTGGATGTCATTCCTTCTTGAAAATCCAGGCCAAAGTTGTGCATGGTGTTTATTGTATCCTCTATGGCACCTTCCACTTCTCTCTTCTGGTCGGTGTCCTCTATTCTTATATAGAACACTCCGCCGCTCTGGTCTGCAATCCTCTCATCAATCAGCGCAGAAAACACTCCGCCGATATGCTGAAACCCTGTGGGACTCGGTGCATACCTTGTAACTTTGGCACCTTCCTTCAGGTTTCTCTTCGGATATTTCTCGTTATAGTACTCCGGACTTTTGTCGATGTTCGGGTAAATCAGCTTTGCTAACTTTTCCAGGCTCATAATTTATTCTCCTCCTTTATAAAACAAAGGCCTTTCATCCAAATAAAATTAGGACGAAAGGCCTTTTTCCGCGTTACCACCTAAATTGGTCAAGTTTCCTTAACCCAGCTCAATTATCTTTAAGGGAATCACCCCATGGATATACTCCGCCTTCTGAAGGCTTTCCATCCATCGCTCCAAAGCTTCCTTCCACGTCGTTAAATTCCGGGCTTTCACCTTCCCCGGATCTCTTTGATTCAACCTTACATGTACTCTTCTTCTTCATAGCACTATATTAAAATATATATCAATTATATAATTAACATTTATTGTTGTAAATATGCTTTTTATAGGAATAATTTCAGCTTTTCCTTATGCTTGACTATTTCTCTGCCTCAACTGGTATATAGATAGCCCTCTCTCTTGGTCCCGAAAAACAGTGCTCCGCCGTACCAACCCACTTTTTATAGTGCTCGGTTTTCATGTGCGCCTCCACTGCCTCTTCAGTTTTATAGCCTTCATGAAGTAAAAACCTGGTGAGGTCATCCTTGCACTGAAAGAAATCAAAGCACAGTATTCCCTCTTCCATTCTTGAGCTCCTCTGGTTTTCAAGAGTTGCTTCTATAAACTCATCTATCTTTTCCGACTTTACATATAAGGTTACACTTTTAAACAACAAATTAAAACCTCCTTTAATAACCATATATACCATTATAGCATAATTTAAAAATAGTACCTGCAGTATATAGATGCGGAAATTTATATTTTAATTTATCGCCTTCGAAAAATCGGTGAAGATTCGATATTTTCTCAGGCGAATACTAAAGGTTTAAATTTCCGCATCTTTAATTCCTGCAGGTACTATTTTTATTTTCTTATTTTATGGATTCTACCACTCTCTGTACTTCTTTCAGGTAATCCTTGCGGGTTTCCTCCGGAACATACGGCACGGCTCCAAAGAAGGTGTGCTTCACCACTTGAATGCCGCAAAATTCAAATATGCCCTGATCCGTAACCTGCTTCATTGAATTATGCATCCCGTTTTGTTCATATACGTCACTTGGAGAACCGGTGGTACAGAACAGCAGTGCCTTTTTGCCTTTTAGCAATCCATTAGGAGCCCCGTTTACATATTCATAGCCAAAGCCATAAGACAGGACTCTGTCCACATATCCTTTAAGCATCGCAGGCATTCCGGCCCACCAAACAGGATATACAAAGGTAATGACATCCGCCCACTTTATCAGTTCCTGCTCTGCCTTGATATCCTCCGGAGTTACTCCCCGCTGAAAGCCTTCAAAATCTGACGGGGCCAATATGGCTTCAAAGCCGGTCTCATAAAGGTTTCTGACTCTAACAATCTGTCCCTGGCCGACTGCTGCTGCTTCAATAGTATCCACTATGCCTCTGCAGAAGCTCTTTGGATTTGGATGCGCAAAAACTACAAGATGATTCATAAAACATGCCTCCTCAATTTTTCTCTTTATCATAAAAAATAATCATATTCTAAACGTTACTATTTTATACTTTGGAGTTGAGGTTTATTCTTCAGTTTTCTTTCTGATACAAGAATCATCCTGTCATGATATCATATTTATATATCTAAAATTTTAAATGTTTTGGGAGAAATGGTTAAATCCCAATGTATTAATATATGAGAAAGCTTTCTAGGCACATATGATTGGAGGGCACAATATGGAATTGGAGATAGACAGCCTTATAAGGCTCATAAAAAGAAGAAATCCGGAAGCACTGGAAAAGGTAATGGATCTATATATGGATTCTGTCTATAGTCTGGTAAAGGCAATACTCTTTAACAAAGGATCGGAGGAGGATACGGAGGAATGTGTCCAGGATGTTTTTCTTGATGCCTGGAATAATATCGAAAAGTATAACCCGGAAAGAGGCAGCTTTAAGACCTGGCTTTTAATTCTGTGCAAATCCAGGGCGCTGAACAGGAGAAAATCCCTCATAAATAAAGGGAAGGTCATTGAATTGGATGAAAGACTGGCCTCTTCAAAGGAAGACCTGGAGGAAAACTATCTGGCAAAGGAAAACAAAGAGGAAATAATTGAGAGGATAAAATCAATGAATGCAGTTGACAGAGAAATATTTCTGCGAAGATACATCCTGGAAGAGAGTATAGAGGATATCTGCATCGTCATGAATCTTAGCAGACAAGCTGTCGATAACCGTCTGTGGCGGGGGAGGAAACAGCTCAGAGAAACCTTCAAGCCCGCTGAAAGGAGGAGTATAAATGAATAAGGAAGACAGGGACATTTTTGACTTGATGGATGATATACCCTATGAAAAAAAGCTCGAACTTCTCGATTATATAAATCTGGATGAGACCAGCGCAGATATGGAACAAAGGGCCAGGATTAAAAACGGCGTTATGAACAGGATAAAAAAGAATCCTGTAAAGAAAAGAAACAGGGTACGTCGTGGCATAAAGGCAGCCGGAATAATCATATGCCTGGTTATAACCGGAATCTCACCCTTTGGACAGAAAGCCATAGCGGATATATACGGAAAACTCTTCTTTATTCCAGGCTCTCCTGAAGCTGTGGAGGATAAAGGGAAGGCTATGTTTATCCTTAATGAACCTGTAGAATTTAAAAATAACGGCTTTGATATTACAGTGAGTTCCGTTACAAAAGATGCTGACGGACTGACCATAGTAATGGACGGGAATGACAGTACAAATACTGGCAAGCTGACTATCGAAGATAAAAAAGGCAATAAATATGTCTGTGCCAGTTACGAAGTTGCCGGCGGAGGTACATGGATTGGATCTTATTACTTCAACAACATACCTGCCGATGTAGCCAGCTTTAATATACTTTACTCTGACAAAACTGTCATTCCCATAACCCTGGAGAAAGCCGAAAGCTACGCGGACTACGCCAGCATGGGCCCGACGGATGAACAAAATAATGTTGCCATAACTCTTGTACCCAGAAAGGTTGAGGATAAAATCTGGTTTAACCTAATACAACACCCCATGCAGCACAGAGAGATCTCAATATATGGAAGGGATACCTTAGGCGGCACTGATCCAATAGACATACTTGTAAAAGATGACAACGGGAAGTCCTATACCTTGGGGCATCCGGAAAACTTCGGAACCACATCCCGTTTCTGCTTCAAGCCGGACAGCAGCGCTGAAAGATTTACTGTTACCCTCCCGGAGATTACATTAAAGTACAAGGTTGATAATGAAGTAACTCTTCCCATGCCTGCGGAAGGTGAAACACAAGTCAACAAAACCATTGAAATGCATGGTTTTACCATGAAAATCACTAAAATTATGAGAGCAGGGAATAAAGTAACGGTCTACGTTGACACCGGATATGATGCCAATAAGTCCGAAAACCTGGGTATCGTTAACCTTGACATGGATGCAATGTCCATCGATAGTGTTGAAAGTAACCGAAACGAAAATGTGGCAACGGACTATTTTAAGTTTGATATCAATCCATGGAATAGAAAGCTGAAAATTAAATTTAAGGATATGACTACAATTATGAAAGGCCCCTGGACCTTTGAAGTGAGCAATAGGTAAAACATGAGAGCATTCCGCTGTTTTTACGGATGCTCTCTTTGTTCATGCATCTCGTCACATTCTATCAACCTGTCTCTCATAAGCCTAAATATAATATCCGGGTACTGTCAATAGCCGATACCTGGACTTCAACCTCAGTTATCATTTGTCAGGAATTATTGAAAATTTAATAGTTCTAACAGCCTGCTGAAGTATATACATTGATGCAGTATAGGCGGTTCCTGTCAACATCAATGATAAGTTGTCCGTATATCTATGTTTTAATGCTGGAATATCCTTATCTTCTTGTGGATAAACGAATACTTTGATACTGATTCTTAATGTACTGTATAAAAGTATCCGGTGTACCTTTTGTAAATCCGTCTTTCGATATTCTTATTCCAAGTTTGTTTTTGAGGGTTAAAATCAAATACTTTTCGTTTTCTATCAGCTTGTCAATCTGTTCCCATTGATACTGCACTGTTGTGTTTCCGTCTTTTATTGCTATATTATCGGTAAACTGAATCACTCGTTCCCATTCCTCAGCGCCTTGATTGACTGCAAGAGACTTAAAGTATTTCGACGATAGCATCTTTCTTCTAAAAACAGCTCTGTAAATGCAGAACACTGCCATCAGTACATAAAAGAACGAGAAAAGCATGTCATTACTCAAAATAGATATTATGAACATAAGAGTTGTAAAAACCATAAGTACAAGCCAAAAAATCACAAAGTAGTTTTTTCTGATAGGATTCTTTACCCAGTCCATATAACGTTCTTTTGTCATCATATATCGGTTTTCGAATAGTACTTCCATAATACCCCCCTGTATGATATAAATGCCTTATATTTCACACTGAAACACCTGGGTTATAGATGTTTCACCATTTCACAAGATTTTGTTTCCACAAAACCCTCTGCGGTATAGAATTTAGGCGCCTCAACATACTCCGGTGAAAATCTTGTATATATTGTATTCATACCTTTTTGCACGGCAAATTCCTCCGCTTTTTCATAAAGCCTTTTACCTATCCCCTGTCTTTTCATCGAGCACTTGACATAAAGCCTTTTCAGCCACATTTCATTTTCCGAAATTATTTTTGTTCCAACGGTTCCGATTACTCTGTCATTGTCATCAATTGCTATCCAAAACATATTGCCGGTTGAAAAGTAATTGGCTGTAATATCAAGCAAATCTTCATTCAAACGCGGTATTCTGCCTAACGCGTTTTTTGCTTCCAGAATCATAAAAATCATATCATCTCTGTACTTTTCCTCAAACAACCTTACGTCCACCATATACCTCCTGATATCAATAACTATTCAACTTTTCATTCCAGGTGCCAACATATTGTCCCGTTGCCCACTGGTTCATTATAATGCTTTCACTACCGTCAACATCGATACTGAGGCTTGGCTTGCCGATTCCATCCTTAGGATTGGCATAGATAAGCAGTTTGTCAGAGGTCAGAACCGCCAGCATACTGCCATCAGGTGAAGATACGGCATCCCTTGCCTGCGGAACCTTTTGTTTAATCATATCCCAACCTATCGACAGGCTGTCATAGGAGGTTATTGCTTTTGGCAGCTTTATGTCCGTAGTGATATATTCCTTAATATTTCTCCCGCTGGAGCCATTGCCCTCATGTTCATATACATTATAAAGCGGAACCAGAACCTGCCATTTACCTTCTTTTCTTGTTAAAAGCAGATTCTCAATATCTACCGATTGCTTCTGTTTCACCAACGTATTCTCAGAATCAATATCCTTATCATAATTTTTAGGATATTCTTGAAGCTTTGCCTTCTCACTTTTGTCCAGCAAATCCGCAAGCCCAATATTCTTTTTCCTGCCTTCCAGGCTGGCCAAGCTGCTCAGTTCATACATATTAGAGTAATCTCTTCCGCTGTAAAAAGTTCCGCCTCCGGTATAAAAGCTGTTGTTCATAACACAGGCATAATTATTTCCTACATACCAGAGCCATTCTGTCTGGGCTGAGTATGGCCCCTCCATATTACCCTCCTGCCCGCTTAGATATTTCTCCTTGAAGCTTTCTGAAGTAAATAAACTTTTCATTGTCTTATCTGCAGAATGTGAGACTATATTTGTAAAACTAAAATACTCGGAAAAATTACTGATAATATCTTCATACTTAGTATCGGTACCACTGTTTGGCTCGGCCTGGAAAAACCTGCTATTCCCCACTTTATAAAACCCGTCTTTATACGGTGTGATTATCTCACCCTTTTTCTCAGTATAAACTATCCTGCCATTTTCCTGATGTATCCACAATGTCCTGTAATCATTAGCCTGCCTCTTCAATGGATTTAAATTTGTACCTGTTTCGTTGTCCTTAGACAACCCAAGCAGTACACCGGAATCAACTCTATTTTGCTGGACATCATTGTTTGATACAACTGTAGAACCCTTGTTATCTGTATCCATGCCGGTTACCTGGTTTTCAGCCGGTTTTGATTTACTGCACCCCGCCATTAGGACAACCAATACTGTTAATACCGCCAGATACCTATGTCTTCTTTTAATATTTTTCATCTTTACTTCATCCTCTCACGTGCCTTCAGGATAATGTTCTCCGCCTTTTTACATGTTTATTGCACTTACAATATATACGTCACAGGGTGAAAAAAGTAGAAGTCAGGTTGAATAAAGTGACACCTATAATTCAACTCCAACTCCTTCCGGATCATAACAAGAGTACATTTATCACCGGATTTTCTTCTTACACCTTTCCCTCATTTATATGGTATTACTTGCTGCCCTGCAGACAAAATTGACAATATTGCCGTCAGGATCTCTGAACCAGGTTGACCTGGCTCCCCAGGGATGAGTCGTCGGCGGCATAATAAATTCAACACCTAGTGCTTTAAGCTTTTCGTATTCTGCATCTGGATCTTTTACCTCGAAGGAAATCGTAAAACTCCCATAACCTGCACCGCACATGGAACCGGGAGCCATACTCTCCATACCTTCAACAGAAAAGATAGCCATATCAGCTCCATCATTCCTTAAATCCATATGGGTGCTGTTCCCCTCCGGCACAACACAAAGAACTGTCGAATAAAATTCAGCAAGTCTCAGAACATCTTTTGTAATAAGGCATATACCAATTAACTCCATCTTTACCTCCTAAAAAAGTTTATTATTAATACATGTGAGTTCTCCTGCAGCATACATGATTGAGCCGCCTTTTTATAAACGGATCCCTTGGGTTTATAGATTCACTATGTCAATAATTTCTCTAAAATCCCTAATATAATAGTCCGTAAATTCTCCGGTATCTGAAGGCTGTCCGGCATTCCCTCCTGTCAGGCAGCAGGTTAATACTGTCTTGATTCCCAAAGCCTTTGCGCCCCTCAATTCGTCGGAACCGCCGTCTCCAACAAAAATACTGTTTTCCGGAGCAATATTCATTCTTTCCAGTGCAGTTCTGTATATTTCAGCATGGGGTTTTAAACATCCTGCCTCATATGAGAATACCGCATCATCAAATAACCTGCTCAGCGGAGATTCATTCCAATGCATCACATCGATTATATCTGCATTGCTGATCAGACATATCTTCCTTCCACTTTTCTTAATCCTGAAGAGAACTTCCAGAATCACAGAATCTATGTCGGATAAGGACCTCTTAAACCTCTCTTCCCTCAACCTCAGGATTTCATCTTTCTGAACCGCACTGGCTTCCGCTCCCATCTTCTCAATAATGGCTTCAATTATCCTCATGGGGTCCTTTTCCATTCCTACAGCTCTCCCGAAGTATAATTCACTGTCTTCTGCATACTTTTCCCATTCCTCTTTTGTTATTCCGAGTACGTCATACTCATTTCTTAAAGCATTATATTTTGGGGTAGCCAGGGTATAGAATAAATCAAAGAACAGTACATTAATCTCACTACTCATATCAAAATCACCATACACTTTATTGTTTTCTGTACCATTCAACAGGAACAGGCTCATTATCCGCAAATAAATCCTGGTTCAACCTTAAGAAAGAGGTGGTCAGCGCCGCCATGCCTACTACATCACAGAGTACGCTCTCGGCATCTCCAATAAATCCTCTTCTTGCAATGCCGGTATAATGAAAGGGCTCCAGCATCTTGCCGTAATTCTTTGAGACATCACCGGTTGAACTGTAATGCCTGCGCTGCGGGCATTCTATCTCCTCTCCCTCAGGCGTAATAATCTTCAAAGCCTGATATGTGTCCGCCAGTCTGTTCGGAATGTTATTCCACTCCTCAACCCCATGCAGAAAAGTATTGCTTCTTAGGCTGCAGCCGAGGAACAGTATCTTTGCCCCCTTGTCGTACAACTTTCCCCAGCAGCCTCCACGGGAACAGGGTGTATCCCACAGTTCTTCACCGGAGACGTATTCGGCAGCATCCCTTCCATAGGCTGCAACGGAATGGGTCGGGTGCCAGGAACGCACCACTCCGGGCCTTTTCATAAACATATTAGTCAATATCCCCACACAGGAGGGCTCGGTTTCAGGATTAAAAACATTGTATTCGTCATTTATCTGAGCCCAGGTATGGGTAGGAAAGATAAGCAGCCCATCCCTCATATACTCCATAAATGCATCCAGCACTGTATCCGCGCCATGTTCAACCTGTCCTACCACTTTCATTGAAGAGTGTACCAGCAGTGTATCCGTCTGCCTGATTCCAAGATTGATAATACCATTTATAAGGTTATTCTTCGTATACATATAACCCTCCATAGGTTGTTTTATTAAAAACCTCTTTAAGTCAATTCTCATTATTTAGAATTGTTTACTAGCCTCATTATATAACAACAGGATAATTTTGTACATTAATGAAACATATGGCTCTATATTAAAAGCTTTTATGAAAGTATTGATTTGTCCTTAATTTATTATGTATAAA
>JAUZPH010000119.1 GCA_030706065.1 Bacillota bacterium
ATTAACAGACATATGAAGACCGAAACAGCTATAAAAGCCTTGAACTCCCTGTCACTAACGTAATTCCCTACGATTGTCCCCATAAACAGTCCAACAAAAGCCCAGGGCAGCAATTTTCTTATATTGCTCCATTCTCCATGCCTGTTGTAATAATATAATGCAAAAGCATCTCCAATCAAAAGCATAGGAAGCATTATACCTGTGGACTCCTTACCTCCAAACACACCGGCAATAATTGGTATAACAGGCATGGAAGCTCCTCCGATTCCCGTTTTTGAAAAACCAATCAAGACTGCAGCTATTATAAGCCATCCCCACTGCCATAAAGTTAAATCAATTATGTGCATCGTTCCTTCCTGACCTTTCCCCTCGTAATGCAAAGATTTTTATTACTTTCTATGTAGTACCTATTATAACATACCACTGTTAAAATTAAGAAGCCTATAAATATTATGAGAACCCCTCATCGTTCGTAAAATAGGGAAGAACGTTAAATGAATCAGCTTATATTGAATAAGTCCACACAGTACCAAAACTCTCCCCCTGGTGGACCTTCATTTTCCATGCAGTCCGCACTATACTAATTATTAGAAAAGATAAACAAAAATTATTGGGAGGTTTATTATGAAGGTTGGAGTTATAATGGGTGGAATTTCATCTGAAAGAGAGATATCTTTAAGAACAGGTAGAGAGATAGCGGCTTACCTCAGTAAAGAAAAGTATGAGGTTCAACAGATTGTTATTGATAAAAAGGAGGAGCTTTTAGAAAAGGTCAAGGGAATAGATTTTGCTTTTATTGCTCTTCACGGAAAATTCGGTGAAGATGGTACGGTACAGGGAGTCCTTCAAACCCTCGGCATTCCATATTCAGGAGGAGGCGTAGCCTGCAGCGCCCTATGCATGGATAAAGACATGACTAAAAAAATACTCAGATATGCAGGAATCAATACTGCAGATTGGATTATTATTAGAGAAGAAGAGAACATTGACGAAGCTAAATTGAAAAAGCTCGGCCTGCCTGCAGTTGTCAAACCAAACAGTGGAGGCTCTTCAGTAGCTACCAATGTCGTAAAAAGTATGGAGGAACTTAATGCAGCAGTAAAAGAAGCTTTGAAATATGACAATGAGGTAATGATTGAACAGTATATAAAAGGCGATGAGATTACATGCTGCATATTAAATGGCGAGCTGCTTCCGATACTTGCTATAAAGCCAAAGGCTTCCTTCTTTGACTATACCTCAAAATATTCCGACGGAGGTGCTGAAGAAGTTGTCATTGAGCTCCATCCGGCACTTCATGATATGGTGGAGAAAATAGCTCTTCAGTGCTGGGAACACCTGAAGTGCAGTGTATATTCAAGAGTTGATATTTTCATCCGGGATGGAGTTCCTTTTGTACTTGAAATAAACACCTTGCCGGGAATGACAAGCAACAGCCTGTTCCCAAAGAGTGCTGCAGCAGTTGGAATGACCTTTTCGGAACTGCTGGATTCAATAATCCAGTATTCGCTTAAGGAAACCAGATAAAATATTATATTTAAAGTAAAAAGGCCAACGGGGGATAGTTGGCCTTTTTAAATATTGGCTTAAAAATAATTCCAAGCTGCAGCAACTAACAATATTTTGTTATTTTAACAGTATTTCATTCAATTCTTATCTTTTTTTGATATAATTAATACATCGGAAATAATTATTTATGGAGGAACAAGGATTTATGAGAAAATTGATTAGCTTTATCATCGGAATCATACTTGTCGTACTGGCAATAAGGATAACTATAAGTATACTGAAAATTGTATTTGTCCTGTTTATAATATATCTTATTTATGACATCCTCAAAAGGAGGTAGCACACCGAATGCTGCCTCCTTATCTTTTCTATTAGTACTGCGTCCAGAAACTTATTTTTATCACATTCTAACATCACTTGAAAAAAGCCATCCATACTAGTGGATTAAAAATTATATTTTAACAAAACATAATAAGTGCCCTGGAACACAGCGACGGGTGGATAAGAGAAGAAATGAACACCTCGCAATACTTTGTGCGAAGTGTACTGTGCCACCAGAATAACGGCACCTATTGGTCTTCATATTATGAATAGCCCATCACTGCCACTTTCCAGGAGAAATTGATGAAGGAAGGCCTCTCAACCTTCCTTTACAGAAGCTTCTGGTCCATAATTCCCATTAAATTTACTCTTTCAACCCTTCCTTTTATCTCCTCCAAATCTGTAGTATACAATCCGATATCCTTCATTCTCTTGAAATACTCTGCACCGGCAAATGTATACCTGTTCCTCCTGCCCTCCTTCGTGGATAACTGATAATTTGCAAAAGCTATCAGATCACCAATTGCAATAGTTTTAGGAAGTGTAAGAAGCGGTATTCCCAAACCGTGCCTTACTGCATTGTGTCCTGCGAGAGAGCCAGTACAAATAGCTTCAGTATGGCCAACAAAAAGGCCTGCCTTTTCTCCTCCAACGAAGAGGTTATCAAGCCCCTTTACCCTCATGTCATCCGTCCTTGGTGCTACAGATAGATACCTTATGGAATTACCCTTCCCTCCTGCATAGGGATCTACATATTTCGCATGTTCGAGGCCATTAATCTTTCTCAGCTTTTCCAAAGGATAGTATGATGTCATGAGCTTTGCATGGCCAGTATCCAAAAGTACCACATTTTCAGCAAATTCCTTAAGAGCATACTGCTGACATACCTTCAGTTTTAATTTATCTAAATTGACATCTTCAGCGGGAACCTTTAAAACCACAACACCTTTTTCATCCAACTCTTTTGCAACCTCTGGTGATAAGCTCTCCTTTGCCAACTTGCAGGAACCGCTGAAAGCGCCAAACACATCATCTTCACGTTCCCCCTGAAGGTCATCTATTCCCGCTCTGCTGCTTAAGC
This sequence comes from Bacillota bacterium, assembly GCA_030706065.1. GTDB lineage: Bacteria > Bacillota > Clostridia > Clostridiales > Clostridiaceae > JAEZDX01. The sequence goes on from JAUZPH010000119.1 coordinate 2,912, forward strand.
TCACCCTTGGCCCAAAAGCTGGACATCTTAGTACACACATGGAACAGCCGTTTCCGTATCTCAGGCAATTACCCATAGGGCCTGTGGAGCCGGTAGTTTCAATAAACACATCTCCGTTGTAGAAGCTGCCATCCGAGAGGTATACGCCTTTTATACATTTACTTTCTTTCTCAACATCTACCACTCTTGACAGCAGTTTAATAGTTATTCCCAGATTCTTAAGGTAATCCTGGACTTCTCTCTCCACAATATTTACGTCGTACAGCCAGGCATGCTTATGTCCAGGAAAGTCGATGTTTCGGTGCCTGCTGAAATTATCCGTTATATTGATAAGGTCTCCGGCGCCCAAAAACTTTAACTCCTCAGAGGCTGTGTACCTTCCGTTGTTCCTCATTATGCCTCCGACATTACCTAATCCAAGCACCATATCGGTCTTTTCAAAGAGGGCAACCTCTGCACCTGCCTTTTTTGCTGTAATAGCTGCTGCACAGCCTGACCATCCTCCGCCAATAACAACAACCTTCATATCAATCTTCTCCCCTCAAATAATTTTTTAGGTTCTGTCTGAATCTTGCAGAGCCGCTTTACAACATGGCCCTTGAACCTTGCACTGCAGCTTCCGCACACCCCTTCACCGCAGCACATTCTGGCATTATTGCAGCTTGCAGTCTTTACCCTGCCTTCGACGAATTCTACCAATTTGAAATTTAGTATATCAGGGCCGTCACAGTGAAGCAGATTTATCTTTTCTTCCTCTATGCAGCGGCTGATAATTTCCTTAAGTTCACCGGACAGTTCACCTTTCTCTAGAGTATTGCATTCTATTACTCTGCAGTCATAGTTTATAAGATATTCGTTTATAAAGGCCTCTCTGTAATTTGCCTTATCCAGAATAACTATCAACCTGTTCCCGTTAGAATACAGCTTTTTAAGCACCGGGATCATCGGAGCCTGTCCTATCCCTCTTGCAACAATCAAGGATACACCGTCTTCTGCCGAGTATATATTTTTTAATCCAAATATTCCATTCCAAAAGGGTGCTCTGATAAGCATATTCTCATTTTCCTCTAGATTGTTGATGGTCTTGGTTTTTATTCCCTTTATCTCAATTGCTACCTTTATCCAGTTTTCCTCCGTATTAACGTCCATTATAGAAATAGGAGCATCATAAAACTGGGTGGTTTTTGGGCTTCTCATAAAAATATAGCTTCCAGGATGCATTAAATCCTGAGCTATTTTATGGGTTGTGAGAAGTGTAAATATCACTACCTTATTCTCAATAATCTCCTTCTTCAATACTTTACAAAAGTAGTTCTTCCTTTGAGCCTTGGCCTTTTCTCCATTCCAAACATATTCCTGATATATACATACACCCTTCCAGTTTATACAATCACAAAAGGTTTTCCCTGATAGCTGTGAACAGAGTATGCATTCCCCTACCTCTGCAAGATGGCACGGGCAGTATTCAGTACCCGCATCGATACAATCTGTGACCTCGTAATTCATCATTCAACCTGCCTTTCTAGAATATTCAAAGCAAGGATAAAAAAACTTGAACCTGTCTTAAAAGCTTATAGCGTAAGCACTTTATCAAAAATCCAAGTCTATAATATTAAAATATTTATTTCCACAAATTTTGTTACTAAGGTTATTCTATTTTACCAATTATTTAATTGACCGAGTTTGCTTTTGCTTTCTATAGGAGGCTGTGAAAAAAGTAATTCTATAGGTTTCGCTACCCTCTTTGGATTCCTTTAGGGTGCAAAACAATTATTAATTGTTTTGTCGCTTGTGGCCCCTTTTGTATTCCTTTGGGGAGCGCAACAATTATCAATTGTTGCGTGCCACAAGCGCCCCACGAAAAAGAATGACTATGTTTTTCACATCCTCCTAAAGTATATAATTCACTTTTCCCCTTCATGACAAAAGGCAGAGTAAAAGAAATACTCTACCTTCTATAAATCTTTAAAATGCCAATGTTCACATTTTTGAAATGCTTTTGTTAAAACCTTTTGTCATACCTATTTTAAGAATTTAAACCACTTTCTCAAGCCCTTTTGCTTTTCAAGGGTATTGCTGCTTATCAGAGGGGTTGAATAGATAAGCTTCTTATCCTCATATATGTTCATCGTTCCCACCTTTTCACCCCTGCTCAAAGGTGGTGTTAAATCCTTTGGCACTGCAACCTTCGTCTCTATCTCCGCACCAATTCTTACTGGTACAACAGCATCCTCTCTACAGACCAGCTTCAGTTCACTTTTCGCCTTGGGAACCTTCATTGAATAGACCGGTTCATTTTTCGTGGAAACCTTTTTGTATTCATATCTCCTGGTAATATACTCATAGATTTTTTTTGTCTCCTGCCACCTTTGGGGACAGTTAATCAAAACTATTATAATATCATTCCCATCCTTATTAACCGACGATACCAGACACTTTCCGGCCTTGCCGGTATATCCTGTCTTAACGCCATTTGCCTGAGGAAGAAACCAGAGTATCTTATTAATATTATTAAATCCCCGGCTAAAGCCGTACTGTTCCTTTGTTACAATCTTGGCAGCCACAATTTCATTAAACTCCCTTGTTTCCTTTGCTTTTGCAGTTAATAATGCCAGGTCATAAGCAGTAGTATAGTGCATAACGCTGTCAAGTCCATGAGGTGACTCGAAATGAGTATCTACAAGGCCTATTGTTGCAGCATACTCATTCATCAAATGGGCAAATTTATCTACACTCCCGGTGATGCCTTCGGCTATGGCAATTGCGGCATCGTTACCGCTTCTAAGCATGAGACCGTAAACAAGTTCCCTTATGGTTATTTCCTCTCCCTTTCTATACCCCACCACCGATCCTCTGATACCTGCGGCTCTTGCACTGATTGGCACCTTCTTATCCAGTTCACCATATTTTAATGCAACTAAAGCCGTCATTATTTTTGTTGTACTTGCCATTGGAGTTATACTATGGGCATTTTTATCATATAAAATTCTTTTACTTCCAGCATCTACAGCCACAGCATAATGTGCACTCACATAGGGCGCCTTTATTTCACTGTCAGGTGCAGCCTTACTGGGTACCTCACCAAAAGACATAAATACTATTAGAGCCGCTGTAAAAACATTTATTTTAGTCCTTCCTAGCAATTGGCAACACCTCTCTTTTCATTTTCTCTATTATTTTTTGTCATGTTGCCTTAGATTAATCATATAAGTTTGACCATTCCATAATAAATTTAGCAGAAAATGAAATAAAAATATATTTTTGGATATAATATGTAATGTTACTCAACTCTGGAGGAGTTATTTATGTTGTATATCTTTGTCGTAGTTTTTCTTATAATACTTTTAGTTCCAATAAGAATAAAGCTTACTGTTATCTACAAGGACGGAAAACTGCATGTTTATCTTTTCAGCAAAGAACTAAATATAAAAACAAAAACTGCAGAACAGAAAGTCAGCGTAAATACAGCAAAAAAGGTCCACTTCAAACTAATTAACTTTTTGCCGGATAAACTGCGTAAAATTATATACAAGGCCTCTAACAATAAACACAAGTTGAATGCAAAGCTGAAGTTTCAACTGGATTACGGCTTCGAAGATGCAGCCCTTACAGGAATTTTTTTTGGAGTGTTAAATGGTCTGAGCGGTTTTGTTTATAAACAGTTTCAGTTTTTACTTAAAATTAATAGATATGAATTTAATATTGTGCCCCATTTTAATGAAGTAATGTTTAATTTTAGTGCCAACTGTATAATTTCATTTAATTTAGTAAAAATTATATATATGTTAATTTCAATATATGTATTTTAAGGAGGTGTAATCCCAGGATTTTTGGGATAAGGCATATGGATAATCATCCTATAGAAGGTTTAATGCAAAGCACGATGGAAAATATTAGAGATATGATTGATGTGAATACTATCGTTGGCGAGGCTATAGAAACGTCTGATGGCAGTGTAATACTGCCTATTTCGAAGGTTTCTTTTGGTTTTGCGTCCGGCGGAAGTGAATTCTTTGGGAAAAATGAACATGAAGGTAATCCAAAGTATCCATTTGGTGGCGCCAGTGGAGCGGGAGTATCTCTGAAACCGGTAGCATTTATTGTATTAAAAAATGACAACGTACGGCTTCTTTCCGTGGACCATGAAAATACCTATGACAGAATCATCGACAGTATTCCACAAGTAGTAGATATGCTAAAGGGATTAGGAAAAAACAAAGGCGAAACAAAAAAAGAGGCAGAAGGGGAAACCAATAAAACTACCTCAGATACCTTATAAAGAATATTATTGATGCAATAAAGAGCTGACTATTGAATAGCAGCTCTTTTCTCGAACATTTCTATATTATTTTAGTTCTGCTGAGAACTGTCCTGTGGATAATCTTCCTCATTTTCATCATCAAGGAAATGCTCCATGATACTTTCCAGGGACGGAAGTTCCTTGATATTCTGTAGATTGAAATTCTTTAAAAACTGATCTGTAGTAGAATATAAGATAGGTCTTCCGGGTGCGTCCATTCTTCCTGATTCTTTGATTAACTTTTTGTCAAGCAATCTTGTCACGGCACTGTCACTCTTCACCCCACGGATTTCATCTATTTCAATTCTTGTTATAGGCTGTTTGTAGGCAATGATTGCCAGTGTTTCAAGGGAAGCCTGCGAAAGAGCTTGTCTACTTCCTGTCTTTAATATTTTTATTACATACTCACTATTATCGGGCTTGGTAACAAGCTGGTATTCATCATTCATGTTCACAAGCTTTATGCCTCTGTTATTCTCCTCATAAACAAACATCATTTCCTTCAATATTTTCTTAGTATGGGATTGACTGCATTCCAGTATTTCAGCTATATCTCTCAGTTTCATAGGCTCTCCGCTTACGAAGAGAAGAGACTCCAATATGGAAAAATACTTTTCTTTGTTTGATGTTTCCTTAATCTCTGTCTGAAACATTTCATCGCTCTTCATTTGTCTTAATCCTCTCTATATAAATCTCTTTGAAGTTACTCTCTTGAAAAATCCGTATATCTCTAATTCTTATTAATTCTAGTAAAGCTAAAAAAATCACTATTTTTTCAATTTTATTTGAACAATCATTAATTATCTCAGTAAACTTGTACTTCTTGCCCACAGTAATTTTGCTGTTCAGCTCCACCATTTTGTCTTCTATTCTGAATTTATCAACAGGTATATGATTCATCAGTGTATTATTCTCATTGATTTTTCCTCTATAGCGATTCAGCACCTCATTGTAGATATTATAAAGCTCCAGCATGGTTATATTTTTCAACAAGTCTTCGTTATCCTCTTTCATCAGCCTGTCATCAATCAATTCAGGTTTTTTTGAAAAGATATAGCCCGTATCAAGTATTCTGGCCTTAAAGAAAGCAGCTACAGCTTTGAACTTTTTATATTCAATCAGTTTTTCAATAAGCTGCTGTCTTGGATCAGTTTCATTTTCCTCACTTTCCTTATCATTTACCTTTGGAAGAAGCATCTTGGACTTTATTTCCAAAAGCGTTGCTGCAACAACAATGAATTCCGATGTGATTTCAAGATCTATTTCCTTCATCTGTTTTAAATATTCCATATATTCATTTGTTATTTCATATATCTTTATATTGTAAATATCCATCTCATTTTTTTTTGTAAGATGGAGGAGCAGGTCAAACGGACCATCGAAATTCAGCTGTGAAATTTTAATGTTATATTCCACATACTTCCCTCCTAGTAAAACTTAATTTCCTTAGGTATTACCTATTAGCCTAAATATATACAGATATAATATACCATTAAAACAACATAATATCTACAGGTTCATTATGGACACAATATAAAGCCGGTTCACAGGATGAAAACTGAAAAAAGCAGCCCATATAACATTAATTATCCTGGGAACCCCTAAGGTAAAAGGTTCCAAAACAATTATATGTTAATGCTCTGCTTCTCTCTCACAACTACACTATATTGCATGCTCAAATAAGTGCTTGATATTGAATTTAAGATTTTCAAAAACACCAGCCTTCTTAAGATCCCTGTCGCAATATACCTTTACTTTGCCAACCAATTCACCATTATTATAATATTCGAAGTGTCCAACAATTTCACCCTTCTTGTAGTTCTTCCTTCCTTTATCCACAACCATCTTGTTACTTATCTTACTTCCGCTTCCTTTTTCTATTGTCATTGTGAAATCATCACAAGCTTTTGCCATAAAAAATCTGTCTCCACGTTTATTC
>JAUZPH010000012.1 GCA_030706065.1 Bacillota bacterium
AATAATTGTTGAGTACAAAAAAGGAATACAAAGGGTAATGATTAATAATCATTACGCGCTACAAAGAAAGACAGGAGACCCAACAATTGATAATTGTTGTGTGCAGAATAAGAAAGACAGGAGACGTAATGATTAATAATCATTACGCGCTACAAAGAAAGACAGGAGGGATAGTATTGAGTCCAAATGACAGCAGAGATCTGAATGAATACCTGATGAGTTGCGATATACATGTAGTTGATTATCTGGAGCCCAGGGCATTAATAGAACCATTATCTCAGGAACAGATAAACAGCCATATTACGCTGATAAGTGAGTTCCATCAGAAAACCATGGGATTATCGGGTTTTACCGGAGGAAGGATAGATAACTGCACAGGGAAAAAGGTTGAGCAGTTCAAGGTATATATAAAAAAACTGAAAAGAGATATTAAGAGGATAAATACAAATGGCCCATTAAATGCCTTTGAGGAAATAGTTATGGAAAAGGCTCCGGAATATTTGGAACGGGCGGAAAATTGCATAAAGGTGATATATGATAACGGGTATTTCAAACTAATAGAAAGAAGCATGAAGAGAAATGAGTTGTGTCTGGGAAATGCTTATGTGGATAACCTGGTAAAGGATGGAGTTATCAAGATAAGAAGCACAAAAAAACTCTGCTATAACATGGTTGAGTGCGATCTTGTTTACTTTTTAGGCAAGCTTAAAAGAAGAATGAAAAAGACAATGCTGATGGAAAGTATCATAGAGTTTTGCAGGCTTGAGGAACTGGATGAAAGCAGTGAAAGATTTATTCTTGCTTCTTTATCTTACCCTTCTGAATTTATGAAGACATGTGAGAAGCACAGGTGCGGCAAAAAGAATTGGGATGATAATGAATATATTAAGAAATTGATAAGCTCAATTGAAAAGGATGGAGAATTTCTTCTCTGATTTGAAGGGTGGTGTCTAAAATAACGGACAATATAAGGTATAGAGAAAAAAAGTTCTTGTCCAGGTATGACCTATACGTAGAACTTTTCGAAAGGTTTGGATTAAAGGTAACGGATGTTGTACCCCTAAGAAATGTATATCTGTTATTTACAGACAATGGGAAAAAGATATTGAAGAAGGTTGAATATTCAAAAACAGGCCTTGAATTTATATATGATGCTGTTGAATATATACGCCGAAGTTTAGATAGGATAATTAGCTTTAACCGTACTATCGAGGGAGAGATATTTACCATCTGGAACGGTGAACTATATTGTATATTGGACGTTGTAGAAGGGAGAGAGTGTGAATTCAGCAACCCCCTCGACGTAAGCATAGCAGCAAAAGGAATAGCAGAACTCCATAAAGCTTCCGAGGGCTATAGATGTAAAATGCCGGAAAGATATCTTGCCGGAAGAACCATTGAAAGCTTTAGAAGGCGGGGTAATGAACTCAGGTTCTTTAAAAAACTTGCATCCCTCCACGAATATAAAAATGAATTTGATGAAATCTTTTTATCCAATGTAGATTACTATCTCAAAGAAGTTGAAAAAAGCATCGACCTTTTAAAGGTTTCACCTTATTTAAAAATCAGCGGTGAAGAGGACAAAATAGTAATCTGCCACCATGACCTGGCTCATCATAATATTCTCATAAACAATGACAAGGCATATTTTGTAGACTTTGATTATGCGGTAGTTGATTTAAAGATTCATGATATCTGTAATTTTATAAACAAGGCAGTAAAGAATTTTGCCTTTGATCTGGAGAGAGGAAAAGGAATAATTGAGGATTACTGTACAGTAAATACACTGGATAGAAGAGAAATTGAAGTATTAAAAGCGCTAATAACCTTTCCGGAGGATTTTTATAATATATCGAAGGATTACTATGGCAGGAGAAAGGAATGGGATGAAGAGACCTTTCTGGATAGATTGATGAGAAAGGTGGAATATAAGGAGGATAGAGAAGAGTTTCTGGAAGGCTTCAAAGCAATAATATATTAGTAGAGGCGGCAGGCAGGACTAATTTTTACATTCGACCTGCAGGCCGCAGCACGTCATTTGTAAAGCTATTGGACTTCAATGATGTATTTCCAGTACCTTGAAGGCATCAGGCGCCTTCTCAGTCGAGGATTTTCCCTTTCCTCGATGGCTACAGTGCTATAATAGGTTTTCCATAGGTTTTCATAAAAATTATCTTCAGCAGATATAAATTCCTTCGAGGACTCACGGCTCATTGGAGCTAATACCCACTGCTCACAATTATACAATACCGCTAATTCCCTTTTTACATCGTGAATAATCCACCTCATATTGGAAAACCTTTCAGCAAAGTGAGGTGCAAGGAGAGTAAGGATATTGTGGTCCGGTTCAATAGCTGCATAATATAGTTCTTTGCCAACACATTTAAATCTTATAAAGCCATTGAGCCTGTGGGTTTCGAAATTCACTCTGCTGCAGGTCTTCATAACTTTGAGCACCACTTCATTATGCAGATGGTGCTCAATATTTTTGCCAAGCTTAAAGCCCAGTTTTATATAGCTGAGAAGCAGCATTTCCATGCAGGATTCCTCAGATAAGAAGACTGTGAAAATATTCTTCAGGGCATCAAGCCCAATTTTTTCCCGGATAGCAGCAAGTACTTTATCAGCCTTCTCCTGAGAGGTTGTAACGGAGATCAAATCATGAATAAAATCACCGGGAAGACTATCGCTGCAGACTATCTCTTCCACGTCACACTTCGAATAGTAGTAATCATAAACACAGGTCAGGAGACCGTCAAAGGTTCCGTCATAAACAAAGGTTTTTATCATATTTCACCTCAGAATTCTCCATACACTTTAGATAGGTAATCGTTTTTTTCCAGCAGTGCCGGTAGATTTTGAAACAGGGATAACTGTTCGAAATTCTCCTCCTGTTTCATTTTCTTAAATTGAGGGGAATTATCAAGAAGCCTCCCTCTTATCAGGCTATCGTTAAAGGAAACATCACCGAAGTATCTGCCGCTGCAGGTGATGAAATACTGGGCCCTCTTTAATACTACACCAATCTTTTTTAGATCGGCAAAGGTCAGGATATGAACCTTTCTTATGGCAGCAATTCTCTGTGCAGAACGTACTCCTATACCCGGAATTCTAAGAAGTAAATTATAAGGGGCTCTATTAATTTCTACAGGAAATTTATCCAAATTATTCAGCGCCCAGAAGGTCTTTGGATCAAAGCTTGTGTCGAGGTTTGGATGATTCTCATCAAGCAGTTCAAAGGCCTTGAAGCCATAAAAGCGGAGGAGCCAGTCAGCCTGATACAGCCTGTGCTCCCTGAGTAGTGGGGGATGCATGATGGCAGGCAGATTTGGCCCTTTTGCTACAGGTACATAAGCCGAGTAATAAACTCTTCTAAGTGAAAATTTTGTATAAAGCCCCTCGGAAAGCCTTAATATCTTTAAGTCGCTGTCACCGGTTGCCCCAACGATGAGTTGGGTACTCTGCCCACCGGGGACGAAAACAGGAGCTGATTTAATCTGCTTTTTAAGCTCGATGCCTGCGTGAATCTCTTTATTTATAAACTCCATCGGTTTTAGAATACTCTCTTTGCTCTTTTGAGGTGCCAGCATTTTCAAGCTTGTGCTGGAAGGAAGCTCAATGTTGACACTCATCCTGTCCGCATATAAGCCTGCCTCTCTTATAAGTTTTTCATCTGCACCGGGAATGGCCTTGACGTGGATATAGCCGTTAAATTTATGTATTACTCTTAGTTTTTTAAGAGTCTCTACCAGGAGTTCCATGGTGAAATCAGCATTTTTAAAAACCGCCGAGCTTAAGAAGAGCCCTTCTATGTAATTCCGTTTATAAAAGTTCATGGTGAGTTCAACAATTTCATCCGGAGTAAAAGCGGCCCTTGGAACATCATTGGTTATTCTGTTGACACAGTATGCACAGTTATATATGCAGTAATTTGTGAGCAAAATTTTTAGCAGTGAGATGCAGCGCCCATCTGCAGAAAAACTGTGGCATATGCCCGCCGCCGCGGCATTGCCTATACCCTCTTTTGTGTTTGGCCTGCTGCTTCCGCTGGAAGCACAGGAAACATCATATTTGGCACTGTCAGTAAGGATTTTTAATTTGTTCAGGATTTCCACAGTATCCCTCCCTTCAGAATTCAGATTGAGATTAGATATGGAACATACAGATATCCCAGGAATATGTATATATATATTGTATATAATAAGTTTACCAAACATACGTTCTAATGTAAATAAAAAATCAGTATAATCCTATACGGGAATATACTGATTTTTTAGCTTTTTCTCAGTTTACTGAGAAAAAGCATCAATAATTGTCCATTGTCAAATGTCAATTATCAATTTAAGTTAATGTTCGAGGTTGATATTCTATATAACAACTACCAGTTATTAACTACTTTGCTGTAGGCTTTCAAGGTCTTGGCCGCAGTCTCTTTCCAGCTTAATTCAGAAGCTCTGACAAGACCTTTGGTAATCAGATTTTCCCTCAATTTTTCATCCTCCAGCACACTTAACATTGCCTCAAATAGAGCATTTATATCATTTGGATTAATGGTAACGGCATTATCTCCAACAATCTCCGGTATGGAGGTTGAGTTTGAAGTTACCACAGGAACACCACAGGCCATAGCTTCTACCGGTGGTAAACCAAAGCCTTCGTAGAAGGAAGGATAGACAAATAATTCAGAAGCGCTGTAAAGGTACGGCAGGTGTTCCATGGCTATAAAACCAGGGAAAACAACTTCTTCATTGATGCCAAGCTGTTCCGCCCGCTGCCTGTACATATCGTAGGAAATTCCTTTTTTACCCGCTATAACAAGCTTAATATCCTTTTTATTTTTCCTAACCAGCATGCTGAATGCTTCCAGAAGCCCAATTATATTCTTTCTGGGGCTAAATCCGCCTATATAGAGGATATAATCCCCCTGGATCCCATACAATTTATTGATAAGCATTTTGCTGCTTTGCTTTTCATAGGGTTTATATATATCCTCGGGAGCTAGATGAGTTACAAAAACTTTATCTTCAGGGAAATTAAATTCCCTTATTATATCTTCCTTGGAAAACTTGGAGACGGTTATTATTCCGTCACATTGTGGTATAATCTGTGGAATCTGCTTGAGAAATATTTTAAGATAAGTTGGTCCTACAGTGTCCGGCATCTTATAAGGGATTATATCATGCAGGGTTATTACCATTCTGCAGGGTTTATCCAACGGAAGGCCTATCCCATTCTGTGGGACATGATATATTTCTACTTCATTGTCATGAAGAATATTGGGGATATTGACCTCGTCCCAAAAACTGGAACTACAGTTTTCGCTTATATTCCTTATTGTAAAATTTCTATTGAAGTGTATATCCATGCTGCAGTTTTCGGGCATAAATAGAAGGTATTTATTACTGTCGTCCAGTTGATTCAAAGAATTGATTACCTGATAGGTATAATTACCTATCCCTGTTCCCCTATACCACTTTGCAGCTCTTCCGTCAATTCCGATTTTCATAATGGATAATCCTTTCGTAATAGTCATATTTTATTATATTAACATTGAATTAAAAATGTTATTGTTTTCGCCAAGAAGAAGAGTTATTGCGTTCAAAGACTATGCCGGCTATAATTTACATCCCTGGCGATAGATTAAGATATAAATTTCCGCAGCTATATATAATAAATGCTGTAAGTTAGACATATAAATTATATGGGAGGTGATAGAGATGATGAGAGAATTTGAGATTGAGAGGCAGTTTGACATCAAAATAGAAAGCATTAAGCCTAATAAGGGAGTTTATTTCCTAAAAACGGACAAGGGTGTCAGATGCCTGAAAAAAATCAATTATGGAATTCAAAAACTTTTATTTGTATATGGAGCAAAAGAACATCTTATCAAGAATGGATTTTCCAATGTTGATAGATATCATCTAAATATAGATGGACTTCCATACGCACTGGTCAACGAGGATATATATACACTTTCAAGGTGGATAGAAGGAAGAGAATGTGATTTCCAGAATAGAGAGGATCTGGTACTGGCAGCTAGAAACCTGGCATTGCTCCATCTGGCTTCAAGAGGATACGAACCTCCTGAAAACAGTAAATTGAAGACTGATTTAGGCCGTTGGCCTCATTTAATGGACAAAAGGATCAAGTCTTTCGAGAGAATGAGAGAGATGGCTCGTAAGAAAAGTATAAAAACCGCCTTCGACTTGTCCTATATAAAAGAGATCCAGTTCTATAAAGATATGGGGAAAAGGGCAATGACAGTTCTTCAGGATTCAAACTATATGGAACTCTGCAGCATTGCCGAAGAGGAGAAGAGTTTTTGTCATCACGACTATACTTATCATAACATTATCATCAGCGATGATAATGACGTAAGTATTATCGATTTTGATTACAGCAAAAGAGAAGTACGGATATATGATGTTGCCAATTTTTTAATCAAGGTTTTGAAAAGAGTAGAGTGGAATTTGGAATACTGCAATATGATTATCGACACATACAATTCAATATATCCGTTTAGAGAGGACGAATACAGGGTTCTTTTTGCATTTTTACTGTTCCCGCAGAGATTCTGGCGGTTATCCAACAGATATTATTATAATGAAGTTAACTGGGGACAGAATACATTTAATAAAAAGATGGAAGAATTGGTTGAGGAACAGCAGATATACCTGAATTTTATTGAGAAGTTCAAGGAATTTTACGGACAAAAGGAATAATATGAGAAGTTTATAATGAAGCCATGCACTGCCTTTTGCATGGCTTATAATTTTCATTTGATGAAGAAGGACCTGCACGGCGGTAAAGTACCTAGCACACAATAAGGTACTAATCATATTATGTAATGAGAATTAGTTGTGGAGATGAAACCATGCAGATTGGGGATACCGTCGTACGAAAGTCGTATGGTAAGGATATTACCTTTAAAATAATTGATATCAATGAAACTGAAAAAGGAAAGCAGTATATTATTAAAGGGTTGAACCTGCGATTGATTGCAGATTCCCCGGGGGAAGACCTGGAACCGGTCAGGGAGAGCTATACAAGTGAAAAGGATGAACTGTTAAACCGCCGTGTTAATAAAGCTATTAAGAAAATACTGGCTGACAGAAATGATGGATACAGGAGTGAAACTCTAAGAATGCCCAAGTCCGGTAAAACGAGTCCATCCAAGGAATTGACCTTTGGAAGGCCGGGAAGGATACTTCATGTTGATGGAGATCCGGAGTATCTGGATACCTGTTTGAAGGTATATAAACAGCTTGGCATGGAAGCAGTGGGAAGGATCATATTGGAGAAGGATCAGGCTTCCCAGATAGTTGATATTGTCAAGGAAGTAAAAGCTGATATAGTTGTGCTCACAGGACATGACAGTATTTTGAAAAACGTGGAGGATTACAGTTCGCTGGAGAGTTACAGAAATTCAAAATACTTCGTAGAAGCTGTCACTGAATTAAGAAATTATGAATCCAGCTACGATGAAATGGTCATTTTTGCCGGTGCCTGCCAATCCTGTTATGAGAAAATACTTGATTCCGGAGCGAATTTTGCAAGTTCGCCCAGCAGGGTACTGATTCATTGCCTTGACCCTGTTTTTGTTTGTGAAAGAATAGCTTACACCAACATAGAAAAGATAGTTCCCATACATGAGGTGTTGGAAAACACCATAACAGGCATAAAAGGAATTGGAGGATTACAGACCAGAGGAAAGTATCGAGAGGGGTATCCAAAATCACCCTATGCATAGAAAAGTGGCTTTAATGAAGCTTCTGCGGAGTACAGAAGCTTTATTTTTTATAAATAGGTAACGATTTTAAAGAAAAGACGTAAATATTAGTATAAAAAGGAGATACCGAGGAATAATATACTTGTTTACATTGAAAAAAGAAATTGTTTACAGAAATTTAACATTGACAAAAACGTTTGCAAAGTGATAAAATAATATGTTTATTTGACATATTGTTTATCCTGAGGTATAATGTATTTGTGGAAAGAGGGTGTTTCTATGGAAAAAAATAATAAGATAGCCGCCATTAAGAAGGATATAGAAAACCACGTTGGCGAAAAGGTAACCTTGAAAGCGAATGGTGGAAGGAGAAAGATTCTTGTTAATATGGGAGTAATAGAGAAGACCTACGCTAGTATTTTTGTAATAAGACTGGAAAATGACACCCACAGGACAGTGACTTACAGCTATTCAGATGTTTTAACAAAGACAGTTCAGTTAGTATATGCTGGTTAATACATAAGTAAAGTATAACCCTTGGGAACGGCTTTCCAAGGGTTGAGTTTTTGCGGAGGTATTAATTGGATGTGATGGTTCTATTAAGTAGAACCGTCATGGTACATAAGGTTGAATGGGTTTTCTTGATTCTTACCGGTGAAAGCTTAAGAATAATATTTTGAAACACCGAAATGTATATATTGTAAAAAGGTTGTATATACTTAATTGTATTATTAAGTATATACAACCTTTTTTACTGATTAAAATGCAAAAACTGCAAGGTTGTACATAAAAAAGAAAGATGGTGGGTATCCATCTTTCAACTATGGTATAAAAGGGTATTGAGAATTTATGAGAGGTTATATGGTCAATAACCAACTATAATAATACGTCAAATCCTGTCGCCTGTCAATATGAAAATTTTAATTCAGCATTATGTCATATTTTCACTTCGATGGCTGTATACATTATTAGTAGGTATTATAGGGAGGGATAATATGGCTGCTGTTGAGCTGATTAAGGAGAATATAGAGTATGAGCAGTTACTCGGGGAGAACTTTTCGGATACCGTTATAAAGGGCGAATATCTGATTCCGGATACGCATCCAGATGTAGTTAAAATACTTATGGTTGATGTTAAGCCCTCTATAACCGCGAAAGAAACAATGCAGGACAAGGTTTATATTGAGGGACAGGTTGAATACAACGTAATATATCTTGCCAGAGAAGAAGAAGGTATGGGCGTATATAATGTTACGTATGGCGACAAGTTTTCCAATTATGTTGACATACAGGGCGCAGAACACAAAATGCTCTGTGACGGTGAATGTTATGTTGAACATATGGATTCAAACCTGATCAATGAAAGAAAGGTCGGCATAAGCGGAATAATCAAACTTAAATCCGCAGTTTATAAGAACTACAGCTTCGATGTAGTAAAATCCATGGCCAGGGACGATGAGCTTCAAATGCTTAAATATCCTACGGTCATAGATAAAATATTAGGAAATGTATATGGAGATATGGTAGTTAAAACACAGATAAGAGTACCTATGGATAAGCCTCAGATAGGACAGGTATTGAAATGTAATGTAATGCTCCACAAGAAGGATGCAAAGGTAAGTGAAGGAAAGGTTGAGCTTTCTGCCTTTGCACAGGTAAAATTGCTCTATAGGGGAGCGGGAACACAGGATGTAGTATGTATTGGGGATGATGTATTCCTGAATAAGGAAATGGATTTGGATGGTGTGGATTCCTCGATGAAGGTGTTTCCTGATTTTATGGTAGATTCACTGGATTATGATATTAAAGAGGATGACCTTGGGGAAAGCAGAATAGTTGACATCGAATCTGTGGTAAATGCGTCTGCAAAGGTATTGTACAAGGAACAGATAGATATGATTGAAGATGCGTATTCACCAAAGATGGTTATGGATATGGTAAGAAAGAGTTACAATCTCAACGTAATGCAGGGCTGTAACCGCGGCGAGACTATAGTCAAGGATAACCTGGAGTTGGATGTAAGGCCAACATCCATTATTATTACCACCGGAGACGTTATGGTTACGGAAAAGAAGCTGCTGGAGAACAAAGTTGCAGTTGAAGGCATAGTAAAGGTTGATGTTCTCTATACAACGGATGGCGACGAGTCAAAAATTGCCAGAATATCTGATGAACTCCCCTTTAACTGCTCTGTAGATGTTGATGGTTCCAAAATCGATATGCAGAGTGTGACAAAGGCATCACTGGAGAATATTGAAGCATCCATAGAGGCGAATACAATTGCGGTAAAAGCTGTTGTAATAGTTTTTGCGCGGGTAAATTACTCCATGGAGAAGGATTTTCTTGTGGATATCGTTGTAAAAGAGGATGAAATGCCTAAGAAAAAGGCGAGTATTACCATATATGCTGTTCAACCTGGCGATACCCTGTGGAAAATTGCTAAGAAATACTACACTACTATAGATGAAATTGTGAAAGTTAATAATTTGGAGAATGTAAACAATATAGATTTTGGGAAAAAGATCATTATCCCGGGGAGAGCTGTAATATAAAGATGTGTGAGTTTAAACATTAACACATTCACCGGAGAAAATATCGAATCTTCACCGATTTTTCGCAGGTGATAAATTCAAATATAAGCTCACACATCTATAGTAATAAATCAAGGACATACCTAATGAAGCATGTCCTTGATTATTTTTTTGAATAATTTATAAAGGTAATTGATAAAAATAACCTATATTTATGTAAGGTTGTGGAATGATTACTCGTTCCAAGGTTTCTTTTATGCATAATAGCAAATCTGTTGGTTAAAATAAGAAATACGTATTTAAGGACGGTGATATTTTTTGGAGGAAAAAGTTGTGGGATCCTTGATAATTATCGGGGGAGCTGAAGACAAAAATGGAGAAAAGGACATATTGAAAGAAGTAAGTTCCAGGCTAGACAAGGAAGAGGATGAATTAGTTATCGCAACTGTTGCAACAAGCTCACCGGCGGAAGTGGGGGCGCAATACCGAAATATATTTGAAGCCCTTGGAGTGAAAAAGGTTCATGTGCTGAATGTAAACTGCCGGGAAGATGCTTGTTTTCAAGATAATATAGATATGGTGGATAGGGCTTCTCTTGTATTCTTTACCGGAGGTGACCAGTTAAAGATAACAAGCATGCTTGGCGGGACACCTCTCTATAATGGTTTTTTGAAGGGCTATAAGGATGGATGCATCTATGTCGGAACCTCTGCAGGAGCTTCCGTAATGAGCGATATAATGGTAGTGGAAGGGCCGGATGAAGAGTCACCTAAAAAGTGCACATTAAAGATGGCACCTGGTTTGGGCTTAATACGGGGGGTTATAATCGATCAGCATTTTGCTCAAAGAGGAAGACTCGGAAGGCTGCTGGTAGGAGTAGCTGAAAATCCGCAGAGCCTTGGAATAGGTATAGATGAAGATACAGCTATCATGGTAGATAGGAAAGGAACCTTTCAGGTTGTCGGCTCCGGTGCAGTTTATGTTTTGGATGGAAGCACAATAAGCAGGACAAATGTTTCCGAACAATTTCAAAACGAAATCCTGTCTATATTTAATGTGAGAATGCATGTTTTAAAATCGGGAGATAGATTTGACCTTAATTTACGAACGCCTTACGGTGAAGGAGAATAGGTGTACACCACTGTTTCTTTGATGATACAAGGAGGATAAGGAAAACAAATGAAACTTTTGAGTGTCAGAGTGTTTGAGGGAAGAAATATTTATTCGCATAGAAAATGCATACGTTTGGATGTTCACCTGGAGGGCTACAGTGAGATTCCAAGCAGGAGCATAAAGGGATTCAATAGTACTCTTCTATCCATGCTGCCGGATTTGGCAAGTCATCGATGCGGCATATACGAGGAGGGCGGTTTTGTCACGAGGCTAAAGGAAGGAACATATCTCGCTCATATCTGCGAGCATATTATAATAGGGCTGCAAAACATGGTGGGTATCGATTGTTCCTTTGGAAAAGCGAGAGTCATTGAAGGAGACTTGTATTATATAATATTCGAATATGAATATGAAAAAACGGCCTTAAAATGTGCAAGGCTTGCTGTAGATATAGTAAATATGCTCATTGCAAAGGAAAATGATTTGGATTTTGATCTGCGGATAAAGGAAATAAGAAATATTATGGCCAACGAGCACATAGGATCAAGTACAGGCAGCATATGTGAAGAGGCAAGGAAGATGGGGATTCCGGTGATCAGAATAGGGGATACAGGATTATATCAGCTCGGTACGGGAAAATACGGAAAAGTTATAGAAGCCACCATTTCAAGTACTACAAGTGCGGTAGGTGTGGATATTTCCTGTGATAAATTAATGACAAAGGTAATTCTGGAGAAGCACTGTCTGCCTGTCATGCCAGGATACAAGGTTCAAAATACCGTTGAAGTACTTTATTATGCCGATAAGCTTGGTTATCCTCTTGTCCTAAAGCCACAGTTTGGAAATCAGGGAAAGGGAGTTGCAGTGGATATAAAGAACAGGGCTGAGCTGGTAAGGTCATATAATAGATTAAGAAAAACTTACAAGGAAATGATTATAGAGAAATATGTAAGAGGGAAAGACTTCAGGGTATGTGTGGTGGATGGTGAGGTAGTGGCAGTAGCTCAACGGGTTCCTCCCTTCATCATCGGTGATGGATGTCGAAGCATCCAAGCTTTAATTGATGAAATTAACATGGACCCCCGGAGAGGGAATGGACATGAGAAGCCCCTGACTAAAATTAATGCAGATGATGGCCTTATAGGGAGATTGAATGAGGAAGGGTATTCCCTTGATTCAATTCTTCAAGATCGAACCAAGGTATATTTGAGGGGCAATGCAAATTTGTCTACCGGAGGCATTGCCATAGATTGTACTGATGAAATATGTGAAGAAAACAAGGATATATGCAGGCGTGCAGCCATGGCTCTCGGATTAAATATTTGTGGGATAGATATTTGCTGCGAGGATATAGGGCTGCCCATAAACGGCAAAGGCGCCATTATAGAGATAAATTCCGCTCCCGGAATAAGGATGCATCATTTCCCTTCCGAAGGAAAAGAGAGAAATGTAGCAAAAGCTATTGTAAATATGCTCTTTAATGATAAGGTATCCTCCATTCCAATTGTATCGGTTACAGGAACAAACGGCAAGACGACAACTACAAGGCTTATAGGACATGTGATGGCCTGCGCAGGATACAGCGTTGGTATGACTACAACCGGCGGCATCTATATCAATAATAAATGTATTGAAGAAGGTGATACTACCGGGTACAACAGTGCAATGTCCGTACTTCTTAATAACGAAGTGGAGGTGGCGGTATTGGAGACAGCTCGAGGGGGAATAATACGAAACGGGCTGGCCTACGACATGGCGGATGTGGGGGTGATAACCAATATTACAGAGGATCATCTTGGATTGGACGGAATCAGGGATATGGAGGACCTGGCGCATGTTAAATCACTTGTAGTTGAGGCTGTAAAAGATGATGGCTATGCTGTAATAAATGGGGATGATTCGGTTTCTTTGACTATTCTGGAGCGGATTAAGAGTAATGTTGTCATCTTTTCTAAAAATGAAAATAACCCTGTTCTAAAGAGAAACCTGGAAAAGGGCGGCATTGGAATCTACCTCAAGGATGAAGCAATCTATTTCGCAAAGGGAGAAGAATATGTAAAGATAATAGGAATAAAAAGCATTCCCATTACTATCAGGGGAAAAGTCAAATTCAATATTGAAAATTGCATGGCGGCAGCGGCAGCCCTTATAGCCTTGGGAGTAGAAGCAAAGGTAATAAAAAAGGGGTTTGCCAGCTTTTATTGTGATGAGGAAAATAATCCTGGTCGCTTTAATATATTCAATTTGGAGGGGTTCACCGTAATACTCGATTATGGACATAACAAGGATGGATACAGGGCGGTTACCGAGACCCTTAAAAACATGAAACACAAGAGACTCGTTGGAGTTATCGGTGTGCCCGGAGACAGATTGGACAGCGATATCATTGAGGTTGGCAGGATAGCCGGGGAAAGCTTCGATAAAATCTATATCAAGGAAGACGATGATAAAAGGGGACGGAATAAAGGCGAAGTAGCAAATTTGTTGAAATTTGGCGTGCTTCAATCAGGGGAAATCGATGAAGGAAATATTGAATTAATAGATAATGAAAGAGCAGCTTTAATAAAGGCTATGGATAATTCCAAATTCGGTGATATTGTTATGATTTTTCTTGAAAAGTATGAGCCTTTGCTCCAGATAGTAAAAGATAGAATGGAATCCATAAACACCAGTGAAATGATCATGGCCTAGATATTGGAGTATTGAGCGATAAATTGAACTCGATATTTAGTCCTTTACTTTTTATATGATTTTACTCATAATAAAGATGCGTGGGTTTAAACATTAACTCACGCATCTAAATTACTGTATGGCTCAATTTGTTTATTTTTCGCCGTTTAGGAGTAATTTTATGAGTATATGTCACATGGAGGTTTAGCATAATGATTATAAAAGCGCATGCGAAAATAAATATTTCGCTGGATGTTGTTGGGAAGAGGGAAGATGGCTATCATCTGCTGGAGATGATCATGCAGAACATTGAACTATATGATGAAATAGAATTGGAGAAAAAGCAAAACGGTATACAGCTTGAGTGTAATGTACCTTATATACCTGTGGATGAAAGAAATCTTGCATATAAGGCTGCAATGCTTTTTATGAAAAGCTTTGGCATAAAGTCCGGAGTGAAGATAAGGATAACAAAGAATATCCCGGTAGCTGCCGGACTTGCAGGGGGTAGCTCAAATGCTGCAGCGGTTCTAAAAGGTATGAGAGACTTGTTTGAGGTTGATGTAAATGATGAGGAACTGATGATGCTTGGGCTGAATATAGGGGCTGACGTGCCTTACTGTATAGTAGGAGGAACTGCACTTTGCAAAGGTATAGGAGAGATAGTTGTTCCTTTAAAGCCCTTTAAAGATCACATAGTTGTGGTAGTAAAACCTCATTTTGGAGTTTCCACAAAGGAAGTTTATGGTGCCTTAGATATAAGCAGGATTAATGTTCATCCCGATACTGTCAGTATTATGAAAGCTATGGATAGGGGAGATTTAAAAACTACTGCAGAACTGATGAGGAATGTACTTGAAAATGTAACATTAAAAAAGCATTATATCCTGAGAGAGATAAAACGGGATATGGTGAGGATGGGCGCCCTCAATTCAATGATGAGCGGCAGCGGGCCAACAGTTTTTGCATTCTTTGATGATATGCTTAAGGCACAAAAATGTTATGACAGGATGAAACTCAAATACAACGAAGTATTTATCACAAGAACAATATAAAAGACACCGGTACCATGCATATACTTGCATGGTACCGGTGTCTTTTATTATTATTTCAGAAGGTTTCAGGTTAATATATCCTGTTTGAACACTGATTGTACAGAATGCATATTTTAACATACGTTAGATAAAAATAAAATGCAGTATAGATGTGTGAGTTTATCTTTGAATTTTTCGGGGATGTAAAATTTCTTCTAATATTAAATACTAATTCGTTGAAATTTTACATCCGTAAAAATCGGTAAAGATTCGATATTTTCTCCGGTGAATTAGTTAATGTTTAAACTCACACATCTTTACCAATAGGGAAACATATCGTAAACTTAATTTCCATATTTCGAAAACAGTGAATCTCCACCACTTCTTCGAGATATAGAAGTTATAGTTGTAGTTGAAGTTGTTTCGCGAAATAGGAAGGAAGTATAGCATGCTTAGGTTGTTCAATGAATATTTTCTTGCACTGGTCATTATCCCGGCCCTCATAGTAATATTTGGAGACAGTAAATACTTTATTAAAAATAATCGAAAAGGTGAAGCGAGAAAAGCAAGGTTTGTAGGAACATTTTATATCATTGTTGCACTGGTATTATATGTAGCTAATAAGCTTAAATAATTTTCATTGAAGGAAGTGAATACCATGAAGGAAGTCATAAGAAATGAAATAATGCCGGATTTGGATGAAAATTACTCGTATCTGAAGGAACTTTTTAAAGATAATACCGATATGATCTTTAGAAAGTTTAATATAGGCAAATTTACAGGGCTGCTGATTTATATAGACGGTATGGCTGATAAGCTGCTTCTCGATGATTACGTTCTGGAATCCCTTATGATTTTTGGCGACAGGTTAAAGAGTATAGAGGAAATAAAGAATACACTTTTGACTGTTACAGATATTAAAGAAGAGAAGAAACTGGAAGCGGCATTAAGGTCTATGCTGTCCGGCGAGACTTTAATGTTCATCGATGGAATGGATCAATGCTATATAATTGCCACAAGGGCATGGGCTGCAAGAGGCGTGTCGGATCCCTCGGGAGAATCCGTAATAAGGGGCTCCAGGGAAGGCTTGGTGGAGACTCTTAGATTTAACACTGCCCTAATCAGAAGAAGGATTAGAGATACGAGGTTGAGGATTGAAATGACAAGTGTTGGGGTCAGGTCTAAAACCGACGTTGCCATAATCTATATTGAAGATATAGTGAATAAAGATGTTCTGGGTAAATTAAAACAAAGAATCGATAAGATAAAAATAGATGCTATTCTGGACAGCGGTTACATAGAGCAGCTGATTGAGGATAATAAATGGTCAATTTTTCCTCAACTTCAGGCAACGGAAAGGCCGGATGTTGTAGCCTCGGCGGTTTATGAAGGGCGTATAGCACTAATAGTGGATAACTCACCCTTCAGTATCATTGTACCAACTACACTGGTAAGTTTGTTTCAATCACCGGATGACTATTACCAAAGGTGGATATTTTCCTCCGTCATAAGATTTATCAGATTTTTTGCTATCTTTATTTCGCTGCTGCTGCCGGCATTGTATGTTGCTGTGACCTCTTTCCACACCATTATCATACCTACCCGTCTTGCCTATACCATGGCTGCAACCCGCGAGGGTATTCCGTTTCCGGCATATGTTGAGGCTATAATCATGGAAATAAGTATGGCACTGCTGGTAGAGGCTGTAATCCGGCTGCCCAAGGGACTGGGTACTACCATTGGCATTGTAGGCGGATTGATTATTGGTCAGGCTGCAGTCTCCGCAGGTATTGTAAGCCCGGTTATGATAATCATAGTATCCGTCACTGCAATTACTACTTTTATGACACCGAACTACGAGGTGGTGGCATCTTTAAGAATAATAAGGTTTACGCTTATAGTAGCAGCGTCCATAATTGGGTTTTATGGTATAACCCTGCTGTCGCTGGTATATCTGATTCATCTTGTCAGACTGGAAAGCTTTGGCATACCATATATGTCTCCTATAGTAAATACAAGAAGCGGAGACTTGAAGGATACTTTTATTAGATCCCCTCTTCAAGCTTTTAAGAAGAGGCCGGATTATCTAAATCCCGGGGATAAGATAAGGCAGGAATAAGAGGAGGGATGAGCTATGGAAAAGGACAATTTTATAACCTCCTATGGTTTTTTCTCCACCATAGTCGTTACTGTAGTGGGGATAGGTATTTTTTCCTATCCAAGAGAAATAGCCACCTTTGTCGGAGGAGATGTTTGGTTTATAACCATTGCTGCAGGGCTTATAAATTTGCTTGTACTGAAATTGGCGGTAAAGGCTCTGCAGGTGAATGACTTCAAGAGAATTACCGTTATAATAAGGAGCGGGTTCGGCAGTGTACTTGGAGGAATAATCCTGGTAATTACCAGTGCCTTTAATATAACTGCCATATCTTTAGGTATGCGTGCCTTTGTAGAGGTTGTTAAGATGTATCTTCTGGAAAAGACACCGACGGAATTCCTTATTTTAATAACAATTCTCACCGGTATATATCTGGTACGTGGAGGTATAAGGAGCAGCGTAAAATTTAATGAAATTACTTTATGGATTATGTTTCTTCCGTTATTCGTAATATTACTGTTTGCTTTGGGAGAAGCGGATTTCAGTAATCTGCTGCCAGTACTTCACAATAGGCCGGATAATTATCTGAAAGGAGTGGCGAGTTCGGCCTTTGCCTTTGGAGGCTTTGAGATTATCTATCTGGCGGCGCCGCTTCTTAAAGTGAAGAAAAAGGCATATAGAAATATACTGTCAAGCACGATTTTTATACTATTTTTCTACATACTGGTTGCCGTTTTGTGTATCGCCGTTTTTTCGCCGGCAGAGACAAAAAAACTGTTGTGGCCTACTATAACGCTGGCAAGGACAATAAGTATTCCCGGGTCGTTTGTAGAGAGGTGGGATGGTGTTGTTCTGGCACTTTGGGTAATCTTCTATTTTACTACCTTTTCCAATGGGTTTACCTTTTCATCATATCTGATAAGCGATGGAGTAGGAGTTGGAGATATAAGGATATCTTCCCTGATTCTTGTGCCTTTTATATATTATATAGCAATGATGCCAACCAATCTGGCAGAATTGTTCAATATAATTCAGGTTGTTATGCCTGTTGGGTTTATTTTCAATCTTATACTTCTCCCCGTACTTTTGATTATTATGGGAAGACGCAGACATGAAGAGCAGAGGAGGGAGGTATAATGAAAAAAATACTGGCCATAATATTGTGCTTGATTGTTTTGACTTGTTGTGGATGTTGGGATAAAGTTGAGATTGACCGTAATGCCTTTGTTTCATCCATAGGCATTGATGCGGGAAAGGATATTAAAAACAAGAAAGAAGAGCAGCAGGCAAAGCCTGATGAGCCCTTTGCAGAGAGAGAACTGGAAAAACTGGACGTAACCTATGCATTCCCTGATATAAGCAAGTATTCTGCGCAAAATACACAGATTCCATCGGATAAACAGGTAAAGGCCAAGGGCTATTCACTGGAGGATGCAATGACAAAGGCGGCAGCCAAGACCAGCAGAGTGCTTGATTTGGGCCATGCTCAACTGCTGATTCTAAGTCAGGACCTGCTTCAATATGAAGAAACCCTCAGTCAGATTATGGATTATCTTGCCAGAAATCCGAGGCTTAACCGGAATATGTACGTCATGGTTTGTGAAGGAACTATTGATGAGTTCTTCAATTTTAAACTCGGAATGGAAAATACCCTGGGGGCATATATTACCGGGCTTATGGAAAACAGCAAACGGAATGCTTCAATTATTCCTGTTAAGCTTAGCGAATTTTTTATACTGCTGAGCCAGAATGGTAATGCTATTGTTCCTGCAATTAAAATAGATAAAGAAATGAATGAGATGGTTATAGACGGTATTGCAATAATCAAGCAGTATAAGATGGTGGGACTCCTTTCA
>JAUZPH010000120.1 GCA_030706065.1 Bacillota bacterium
AATATGGCGAAAAAGCAAGGCGTTATTATATTGACAAACGGTAAAATTTGTGGTAAATTGTTGTATAAATATAAGATATTTATGAATAAATATTCAACGAATTTAAGTGAGGTGTATATAAAAATGGAAGCAATACTTTATCTGGAGGATGGTTCTATATATAGGGGAAAAGGCTTTGGCAAATGCGGTGTCTCCAGTGGCGAATTAGTATTTAATACTTCCATTACGGGGTATCAGGAGATACTGACAGACCCTTCTTATGCTGGACAGATTATAAATATGACATATCCGCTCATTGGCAATTACGGTATTAACAGTTTTGAAACGGAATCGTCCAAGGTATATGCCAGAGGTTTTATTGTGAAGAACCCATCCAGAAAGACCTCTAATTATATGAGTGAAAAAAGTATAGATGAAATGCTTAAGGAGATGGGGGTTGTAGGCATCTATGACGTGGATACGAGAAGTATCACGAGAAAAATACGAAGCTGCGGCGCATTAAAGTGCGTAATAGCCACCAGTGAGGTTTCAACCCGCGAGCTTCAGCAGATTGTACAGGAAGAAAAGAGCAAGCCGGATAATTACATGAGTGAGGTCAGCACTGAAAAGTTTATCCATATAGACGGCAGCGGTCCGAAAGTCGTGGTAGTGGATTTTGGAGTAAAAAGTAATATTATAAATAATTTGAAGCTGCGGGGCTGCGACATTACCATTGTGCCCTATAACACACCCTATGAGGAGGTAGTAAATATGAAGCCTCAGGGAGTCCTGCTCAGTAATGGGCCTGGGGATCCCAAGACTGTAAAAGAGGGCATAGAACTTACAAAGAAGGTCATACAAACCATACCTACCTTCGGAATATGTCTGGGGCATCAGATATTGACACTGGCTTTGGGCGGAGACACTTACAAGATGAAATTCGGCCACCGGGGAGGAAATCACGGTGTTTATGATATTGAGAGGGACAGGGCGTATATAACATCTCAAAACCACGGATATGCTGTAAAAGAAGAAAATCTGGAAAGCAAGGGAGTTATTGTTACACATAAAAATCTCAATGATGGCACTATAGAAGGAATAAGGCACAAGGAACTTCCTGTGTTTTCAGTGCAGTTTCACCCGGAAGGAGCTCCGGGACCAACGGATACGGCATATATCTTCGACAAATTCGTTGCATACCTAATGAACAATAAACAAGAAACTTATTTTTAATATGAGTGCAGAAATATAAGGAGGCAGACTATGGCGTTGGATAAGTCTTTGAAAAAGATATTGATAATAGGGTCCGGTCCAATAATAATAGGGCAGGCGGCAGAATTCGACTATTCCGGAACTCAGGCCTGTAAGGCAATTGGAGAAGAAGGTATAGAAACTATTCTTGTCAACAGTAACCCAGCAACTATTATGACGGATACAGATATCGCGGATAAAGTATATATTGAACCGATTAATGTGGAATCGGTGGAAAACATTATTGCTCTGGAGAAGCCGCAGGGAATTCTGGCAGGCTTTGGGGGACAGACTGCATTGAATCTTGCCATGAAGCTCAAGGAAGGCGGCGTGCTGGAAAAGTACGGCGTGAGGCTTTTGGGGATAAACAGCGAGGCTATCAAAAAGGCAGAAGATCGTGAGTCTTTCAAGAGGCTGATGCTGGAAATAGATCAGCCCATTCCCATGAGTATAATAGCCACCAGGTTGGAGCAGTGCATAGAATTTGTTGAAAAGTTCGGATTCCCGGTTATAATAAGGCCGGCTTATACACTCGGAGGTACCGGAGGCGGAATAGCAAATGATATGGAGCAGCTGGAAGAGATATGCAGCAGAGGGATAGAAATGAGTCCTATAGGACAGATACTGCTGGAGCAGAGTGTTGCCGGCTGGAAGGAGATAGAATACGAGGTAATAAGGGATCACAAAGACAACTGCATTATTATATGCAATATGGAAAATATAGACCCTGTTGGAATTCATACCGGCGACAGTATAGTGGTGGCACCTTCACAGACCTTGAGGGATAAGGAATATCAGATGCTCCGCAAGGCATCCATAGATATAATAAGAAGCCTTAAGATAGAGGGAGGCTGCAACGTTCAATTTGCCCTGGACCCTGACAGCAGCAACTATATAGTTATCGAAGTTAATCCGAGAGTCAGCCGTTCCAGTGCACTGGCCTCCAAAGCTACAGGTTATCCCATTGCAAAGATTGCAGCAAAGATTGCCATAGGGTACAGCCTGGACGAGATGAAGAATTCCGTTACCGGAATGTCCAGTGCCTGCTTTGAGCCTACCCTTGATTATGTAGTGATAAAGATACCAAAGTGGCCCTTTGACAAGTTCTCTAGAGCTGAAAGGACCCTTGGAACCCAGATGAAAGCTACGGGAGAGGTAATGGCCATAAACAGAAGCTTTGAAGGTGCCCTTTTGAAGGCGATAAGCTCGCTGGAAGGTATGCCGAAAGGACTAAGATACAAGAAACTTACAGAGATGAACAACAAGGAACTGGTGGAGAAGATAGGGAAACAGGATGATGAAAGGATCTTTGCCATGGCTGAGGGACTGAGAAGGGGAATGACGGAAAAGTTCATGTTTGAGCTTACGAAAATAGATCCATGGTTCATTGATGCCTTCAAGAACATAATAAATGTAGAGAGGGCTCTGGAAAGCTACTGCGGTGATGAGGATGTCATATACGATGCCCAGGCTATGGGTTTCACGGATGGGGAAATCTGTGACCTTTCAGGGTTAAACCTTGAAATGCTCAATGATATAAGAAAGAGGAATAATATATACCCCGTATACAAGATGGTAGATACCTGCAGCGGCGAATTTGAGGCGAAGACTCCTTATTATTATTCCTGCTATGAAGACGAAGATGAAGTTATAGCATCACAAAGCAAAAAGATTCTGATGATCGGGTCTGGGCCTATCAGAATAGGACAGGGCATAGAATTCGATTACTGCTGTGTCCATGGAGTATGGGCTGTCAAGGAAGCGGGCTATGAGTCCATCATAGTGAATAACAATCCTGAAACCGTAAGTACCGATTTTGATACTGCAGACAGGTTGTATTTCGAACCGCTGTATATCGATGATGTAATGAATGTAATAAAGAAGGAAAAGCCTGAAGGCGTAATAGTACAATTTGGCGGGCAGACCGCCTTGAATCTGTCGGAGAAGCTTTACAAGCGCGGGGTGAATATTCTGGGTACGTCCTTCGAATCCATTGACCTGGCTGAAGACAGGGATAAATTCAGGCTTCTGCTTCAGAGGCTTGATATTCCAACCCCAAAGGGAATTGCTGTAAACAGTGTCAAGCAGGCTGTTGTAGAAGCTACAAAGCTGGGATATCCTGTGGTTGTACGTCCTTCTTATGTAATAGGGGGAAGGGCCATGGAGGTCGTATACGATGATTCCGCTTTGAAAAGATACATGGAAGAGGCCATAAGCCTCCGCAACGGACATGATGTATTGATGGATAAATATATCAAGGGCATAGAAATAGAAGTTGATGCCATCAGCGACGGCGAAGACATCCTGATTCCAGGGATTATGGAGCATGTGGAAAGGACAGGGGTTCATTCCGGCGACAGCATCACCATATATCCTCAGGTATCCCTAAGCCAGGATACAGTTGACAAGCTCAAGCGCTATACGCTGAAAATTTCTCAGGCGCTGAAGGTTATTGGACTGGTTAACATACAATATGTATTTGACGGAAAAGATGTACATGTTATAGAGGTAAACCCCAGGGCCTCAAGAACAGTTCCAATATTGAGCAAGGTTACAGGGATTCCGATGGTCTCTATAGCAGTAGAGCTTATGCTGGGCAAAAGGCTGAAGGAAATGGAGTATGGAATCGGACTCAAGGACTACAGAAGGCTCTATGCTGTTAAAATACCGGTGTTTTCCGGGGAGAAACTTGCGGATGCAGACATGTATCTTGGGCCTGAAATGAAATCCACCGGAGAAATACTCGGCATAGACACCAATCTTGATAAGGCAGTCTATAAAGCCTTTTCCGCCTCTGGGATAAAGATAGAGACGGAAGGAAACATATACGTTTCCTTGAGGGATGTAGATAAGGCCGAGGGAGTGGAGATAGTCAGGAAATATTATCAGGCAGGCTTCAAGTTCTATGGTTCTCAAGGCACTGCAGCTTATTTGAGGGCAAATGACATTCCCTGTGAAACTCTGGAATACCAGTCTGCCATAAAGTATATTTCCTCCGGGAAGATAAATATGGTGCTGAATACTCCTACCAATGGCAATATTGAAAATACAAAGGGTTTTAGAATCAGAAGGAAGGCTGCAGAACACAGACTGCCGACCTTTACCTGTCTGGATACCTTCAAGTTCTTCTTTACGGCGGTTAGAATGAAAAGCGA
This sequence comes from Bacillota bacterium, assembly GCA_030706065.1. GTDB lineage: Bacteria > Bacillota > Clostridia > Clostridiales > Clostridiaceae > JAEZDX01. The sequence continues at coordinate 4,386 of JAUZPH010000120.1, forward strand.
CAAGGAGACCGTTGAACCAAAGGAATTGAAACAATATTTACAATGATACTGGAACACATGAAGATAAAATGGCAATCATCTGCAACAAATTTGATGATTGCTATTTTTTTCTTTAATTTTTTATTTTATAATTAAAATGGTATAATATATACTGTGCGGTATTTTGGCGGTTTTAATCATATGGGGAATAATGAAGATTCTTCGGAACAACTAATTTATGATGCAGCCGTAAAAAAATCGATTCGGTTTCGTATATAAAATCTTAAAAGTTTATGCACATGCAGTTTTGAAGGGATTTACCCTTTGGCAGGTTTAAAGGAGCGGAAATTTAAACCTTTAGTATTCGCCTGAGAAAATATCGAATCTTCAGCGACTTTTCCGGATGTAAAATTTCATAATATCTCACGATTAAAAATCCAACCTTCACGGGTTTTTATCCGACTGTTTAGAAAAAATTTTACATCCTAAGCGATAAATTAAAAAATAAGTTTCCGCATCTATATACTATGAAACAAATACCTTTTGTTAGGAGGAAATGAAATTGGGTAAGCCTAGTATATTCAGCAGTGATTATGATAGAAAGATGAAGGCCAGAAAGAAGAGAAGGACAGTTATAATCCTTGTTTTAATCGCGGCAGGTCTGGTTTTCATAACAAGAGCAACCTTTTTAAACTGGCTTCAAAAGAATGCCGTTAAGGAGGATGGAAAGGACAAAGGAAGCAGCGGCTATGTAGCAGGCAAGAACAGCACCGGTGAAGTTCAGGGAAGCAAGAGTCCTGTCACGGACAACAAGGATCAGAAGGACCAGGGAAACAGTACCGGCGAACCGGCGGAAGTTTCGGAAAAGGCTATAGATATCAGCACGCCAGACGGGATAAAGTATATACTTATATACAGCGAGGAAAACGGCAATAAGACCATCAAACGTGTGATGAATCAGGATAATTCCCAGGTGTTCTTTAATATAAGCCCCTCCGGAGTTAAAGTAGTATTTCTGAATGCCGCGCAGGATATGTATGTTGCAGATGCAAACGGCACTGTAAGTGACATCACAAAGAAACAATATACCACTTCATCAAAATCAGTGATCGATAAGAACTCATACCTGAAGAGGAAACCTGAATTTCTGTGGCACGGTACTCCAAAGTTCATCAGTGATAATGCCGTGGCATATATTACCCAGATGCCATGGTTCAATTCCACCAGATATGTATATAAGGTGGATTTAACCACTTTGGTACATGCAAGAATCAATCCGATACAGGGCCAGAATGTCAGTTTTGATGTAATGGATCCAAAGGGACTCACGGTCAATATGGATGGAGTATTAAAATATATAGTCAGTGACGGCAGCGTAGTGCAATAAAGGAGAATGTGAATGCGTATAGGTTTATCATCAGCCAGTTTTTACCCGGATATTTTTACTGAAAACAGCATACAAAAGATGAAGGATTTGGGCTTTGAATGCGGAGAAATCTTTTTAAATTCTCCCAGTGAATATGAAGATAGGTTCGCCAGCGAGCTTAAGGAAAATGCAGAGAAACTAAAGTTTGACATCATATCTGTACATGCCTTTTCCTCTTCCTTCGAACCCTTTCTTTTTGACAGATATGAAAGGCGCCGAAAGGATTTAATGAAAAACTTCTCAATGGTATGCAAGGCGGCCTCCATAATAGGCGCAAGATTTTATACCTTTCATGGAATAAGGTTGATTGAAAGCAAGACCATTGGTATGAAGTTTATAACGGATATATATAACGAACTTGCATACAGGGCAGGAGAAGCTGGAATATTGTTGTCGCAGGAAAATGTATCGTGGTGCATGTCCAGTGACCCTGAATTTTTGCAGGAGATAAAGCATAACTGCCGGTACCCTTTATGTTTTACTTTGGATATAAAACAGGCCTACAAGGCGGAGAGAAAACCTGAAGAGTATATCGAGGTAATGGGGAAGGATCTGCTGAATATCCATATAAATGACAGAAGTGAGGAAAGAGTATGTCTGCTTCCGGGAAAAGGAACCGTTGATCTCAGGGAACTTTTCGGAAAATTGAAACGTATAGATTATAAAGGAGATTGTATAATTGAAGTTTACCGTGAAAATTATTCCGACGAGAAAGAATTGTCCGAAGCAAGAGAATATATTAAAGAGATAATTAATTTTTAAATTAATGAGTTATTGGAATATTAAACGGGAGTAATGGCAAATAATTATTAATGATTACAAGATATCAATTGTAATTTTGCCTCAGTAGAGGTATAATAAATTTTAAAATATTTATATATTATATTTGCGTAAAAAAATCGAAATGTGATATAATATCTTAGCTAGAAAATCTAGTAATTAAATGGTTTTATGGGATTAGGAGGAACAAACGCAATGAACGTTAAATTTGAAAAGGTTGAAACAAACACTGTAAAACTCGAAATAAGTGTTGAGGCAGAAAAGTTCAATGAGGCAGTAAAGAAGTCCTACGCTAAAAATGCTAAGAAATACAATATTCCTGGATTCAGAAAAGGAAAGGCTCCGATGAGCATGATAAAGAAAATGTACGGAGAAGGCGTTTTCTATGAGGATGCAGTAAATATATGTATAGAAGATACATATCCACAGGCTCTCAGTGAGCAGGATATACATCCTGTTGACTACCCTGAAATAGATGTAGTTGACCTGGGCGAAGGAAAGGACCTTGTATATACTGCGAAGGTCGTAGTTATGCCTGAGGTAGTACTAGGACAGTACAAAGGCGTTGAAGTTAAGAGACCGATATACCCTGTAACTGATGAAGAAGTAATGACACAATTAAAGTCCACGCAGGAAAAGAATGCAAGAGTTGAGACAAAAGCTGAAGGAACCGTTGAGAACGGTGATATCGCTGTAATAGATTTTAAGGGATATATAGACGGGGTTGCCTTTGAGGGCGGAGAAGGAAAGGATTTTTCTCTTGAAATAGGCTCCAAAAGCTTCATAGATAATTTCGAGGAGCAGCTCGTTGGTGCAGCTGTGGGAGAAAGCAAAAATATAAGTGTTGCCTTCCCGGAAAATTACGGAAGAGAAGAATTGAACGGCAAACCGGCCGTATTTGAAGTCACAGTAAATGAGATAAAATCAAAGGAATTACCGACTCTTGACGACGAATTTGCAAAGGAAGTTTCCGAATTTGACACTCTTGAAGAATTGAAAAACGACATCAAGTCAAAGATGGAAAAGACAAACGAAGAGAGAGCAGACAGAGAGTTTGAGGAAAACGTCGTAAATGCAGTATGCGATAATGCAAAGGTGGAAATACCGGAGGTAATGGTGAGCAAGGAAATAGACTCCATGCTTAAGGATATGGAAATGAGACTTAAGTATCAGGGTCTTGACCTGCCAACTTATTATCAATACACCGGAAGCAGTGAAGAGAAAATGAGAGAGTACATGAAAGATACTGCCGAGAGAAAGATAAAGGCTGATTTGGTTATCGGTGAGATTGCCAAGGCTGAAAATGTTACTGCCGATGATGAGGAAATAAAGAACAGGGCAGAAGAGATCGCCAAACAGTATGGAGAAAAGGACATAGAAAAAACTGTAGACCTGCTTATAAAGGCTCAGGGAGAATATATAAAGACTGAAGTAGTCAATATCAAAACTGTAAAGATGCTGGTTGACAACTGCAAGGCAACGGTTTAGCAAGAGAATTGAGGCTTCTGTTGATAAAAAATGTAATGAGAAAAAACGATGTAGTTTACTCAGTAGTTTTTAATGATTGCCAGGAGTAATTCTGGCAATTAATTTTAAAAATACAAGGTCAAAGATTAAAAAAAAGCATATAATTCTACTATAGAAATTTATTTCTCTGAGTAGACGTTTCTACGGAAACGTAAATTTAAACCTTCAGCATTCGCCTGCGAAAATATCGAATCTTCACCGATTTTTTGAAGGCGATAAGTTTATAAATAAATTTCCGTATCCATGTAGTAAAATATGCTATGTATATAATATGTAATATGGATAAGAATTGGAGGGAGTTTTATGAGTTTAGTACCAGTTGTTGTGGAACAAACCAATAGAGGTGAAAGATCCTACGATATTTATTCAAGGCTTTTGAAAGACAGAATAATAATGCTGAGTGATGAAGTTAACGATGTTACTGCAAGTCTTGTTGTGGCACAGCTTTTATTTTTGGAAAGCGAAGACCCGGATAAGGATATATATCTGTACATAAACAGCCCGGGAGGGTCCATTACCTCCGGTATGGCTATTTATGACACAATGCAATATATAAAACCCGATGTAAGTACGATATGCATAGGAATGGCTGCTTCTATGGGTTCTTTCCTGCTTGCAGCCGGCGCCAAAGGCAAGAGGTATGCTCTACCAAACAGCGAGATAATGATTCACCAGCCCCTTGGAGGTTTTCAGGGTCAGGCAACAGATATAGATATACATGCAAAGAGAATCTTAAAGATTAAGGAGAACCTGAATAAGATATTAAGCGAGAGAACAGGCCAGCCGCTGGAAAAGATAAAGAGTGACGTTGAGAGAGACTATTTTATGAGTTCCGAAGAGGCAATGGAATATGGGCTTATTGACAAGGTGCTGTCCAAGAATAATATATCAGGTGAAAGCAAATAGTATATAGTACAGATTGTTTTTATAGGGGATATAACGCTTAGCGAGGTGTTTTAATGGTAAAATATGATGATAAGAAGCAGCTGAAGTGCTCCT
>JAUZPH010000121.1 GCA_030706065.1 Bacillota bacterium
CAATAAAAGGAGAATTCACAGGGAATGGATTTGAAAATAATAGGTGAAATGAAACCGGAATATAAATGCGACTGCAGCAGAGAAAGAGTAGAAAAGGCACTTATAAGTATAGGAAAAAGAGATTTAACAGAAATTTATGAGGAGGGGAAAAGCGAGGAGATTAAATGCCATTTTTGCAACAAGTCCTATGAATTTTCAAACCAGGAAATAGGAGAACTGCTAAACCAAAGCCGCTGAAAAAAAATGTCTATTGGGAGAAGTTAAAAAGTTGTTATTTATTATACAAATTTTCAATAAAAGTGGTTGACAAATACTTATATCCATCTTATAATAATATTTGTCTTGAGAAATTAGTGGGCGCATAGCTCAGCTGGGAGAGCATCTGCCTTACAAGCAGAGGGTCACAGGTTCGATCCCTGTTGTGCCCACCACATATTTCAAATGGCCCAGTGGCTCAGTTGGTTAGAGTGCCGGCCTGTCACGCCGGAGGTCGAGGGTTCGAGTCCCTTCTGGGTCGCCATTTAATTAGGCCAGATAGCTCAGTCGGTAGAGCAGAGGACTGAAAATCCTCGTGTCCCTGGTTCGATTCCTGGTCTGGCCACCAGTAATGCGGGAGTGACTCAATGGTAGAGTGTCACCTTGCCAAGGTGAAAGTTGCGAGTTCGAATCTCGTCTTCCGCTCCATAATGGCGCTATAGCCAAGTGGTAAGGTACGGGTCTGCAACACCCTCATCCCCAGTTCAAATCTGGGTGGCGCCTCCAAAAAAGGATACATTTAATTGTATCTTTTTTATTTTTTTGTTAAAAAGTAAAGAGCGTACCTCTATCAACAAGCTTGCTTTCCATAAGATAGTGATAGTCGATTTTATGCTTTTTTAGGAAGTCTTTTACCTCTTTTCCATAGATGTATCTATCCAGACTGCCGAAAAAGGCCATGTTATGCTTATCCAGAAGACCGCAGGTACCTCCGATAAAGCCGTAGTCGAGGCCTTCCAGAATAATGCCTCCAGGGGGAAGATAGAGAACGTCAATGCCGTTATCTATAAGAGACCTGCAGATGCCTGGATCACTTGTAATTATAGCTCTGTCACTAACTACAGCGGTAGAGCACTTTGTATATCCCTGGTTGACATTTATCCTTTTTATGTCTCCGCTTAAATTATCAATGACAGCCTCGTCGGTATATTTTAAATTGTGAAGGAATAAGTCACCTAATTTGAGGCAATTTAATATTATATCATGAGGGTATTTATGGGCCAGGCCTTTTGAGGACAGATGTATTGTGAGGCCCGAAGACTTAAGGACATTGATGAATTCAGGCTCCATATACTTTTGCACTATTACATTTTTATAATTTACAAAAAAAATCTGAATATCCGGATGGCTGGAGATAGCTTCATAGGCATCGGAACTTTTAGGGCACAATATTATGTTTAGCCCTAATTTGGACAGTGACGTTCTTTCATTCTCCGTTAATCGACAATCAACAATACAGTTAATCATAAATCTCACCCCTTCGTATATTATGAGTTTGCATTTCCCAGTGTGATGCATACATAAATTTTATAACCAAAAGATGCCCTTGTCAAAAGCAGACTTTACGTTGTCGATTGCTGTATTAATTTTCTTGTATAGACACGGGCATTAAACACATACTAATTTTAGAAGGGAGTGAGACAGATGTTGCTTTTGACAGTGGTCTACGAAGGAGAAAGGGATTTGATAAGCGATTTGAATGAAATAAAACAGTGTTTTAAGAAGAAAAATATGATTCTTGGAATATCTGAAAGCATCACAGGAAGTACTCACTTCATAAAAGTATTTTGCAGTGAAGACGAGTATAATGATAGGATATCAAATATCTTTAATTTATATATGGCAAATATACTTTATAAGATAGCTATTTATGAATTCTATGATAAGGAAATGCTTAACTTTCTTAACGACACGTACTTCTTCCTTAAGTCTGACGAACTCAGGGATGTTGAAATATTAAGCATGAAGGTTTTAAAGGGTGAGGAAGGTATTATAGATGACAGCGGAGTATACTGCATGAATCGTAAGAACAATATCATAGATAAGGTTATTAAGTGCATAGAGGAAAATAATGAAATCAATATTAACGGTTTTATCACCTTCCGAATGAAGGAACTTAGAGAGGATATAGAGGCTATCATTGACAAGGTAGTAGAGAAGTACATGGTTGAAAAAGAGTACAGCGAGTTCATAAAGCTGCTGAAGTATTTTGTGGAAATACAGGAAAGTAAAATTGATATAATAAATATTGTTATTGATTCCAAAGGGAAATATGCCATCAAGGATAAGGACGGAAGGGAATTTTTAAAGGAATTCCTGAATGAGCTATCCAGTGAAAAGATAAGCGAGAACAACATCGAAGATTTGATAATAAGCGGCCTTATCACAAATTCGCCTCGGAAGATTAATATTCACGGGGCGAAGTACTGTGGAAATAAGGAAGTTTTAGATACAATAAGCAATGTATTCACTGACAGGGTTAACTTCTGCAGCGAATGCGAACTATGTAAGGTTCCAGCAGAAAAAGTAAAAATATAAATAAGTTTTATAAGGTGTTGACAAAAAAATATGACAATAGTATAATGTTACATGTCAAGAAGAAACAGCCGTTTCTCACCTTACGGTTATGCTTGTAAGGTTACATGTAATTAGAAATGTATGAAGCGGCGTTATGCCGCTTTTTTTCATTTAAATGCATAACTGGAATGTAGAGATGGCTAAAATATTCCGGGGGTGAAAATTATTAGTAAAAATTATCTTCTTAATGATGAAATTAGAGAGAAAGAATTAAGAGTAATCGGTGATGATGGTTCAATGCTTGGTTTGATGTCCAGTAGGGATGCACTGAAAATTGCTGAAGAAAAAGAACTTGATTTAGTAATGATTTCTCCGGGGGCCAATCCGCCGGTGTGCAGAATTATGGACTATGGAAAGTTCATATATGAGCAATCCAAAAAAGACAAAGAGGCTAAGAAAAAGCAGAAGGTTGTACTTCTCAAAGAGGTAAGGCTTAGCCCAAATATTGAAGAACACGACATAACCATCAAGGCAACAAATGCTAAAAAGTTCCTCATGGAAGAAGACAAGGTAAAGGTTACCGTTCGATTCAGGGGAAGAGAGGCCGACTACTCATATATAGGGCGCAGGATATTGGAAAGCTTCATAAATAGGCTTCAGGATGTCTGTGTTATAGAAAAACCAGCTAAATTAGAAGGTAAGAATATGATAGCTATACTGGCTCCAAAAAGAGCTTAAACTTGGGAGGAGGAAACAACATGCCAAAAATGAAAACCCATAGGGGTGCTGCAAAGAGATTTAAGAAAACTGGGTCAGGAAAGTTAAAGAGATCTAAAGCTTTCAAGAGCCACATACTTACTAAGAAGAGTTCTAAGAGAAAGAGAAATCTTAGAAAGACAGCATATGTATCAACTGCTCAAGAAAAAGTAATGAAGAAATTGTTACCATATCTATAATAGAAAGCTTTAGAAGGAGGTATTTGAAATGGCAAGAGTAAAGAGAGCAATGAATTCACGTAAGAAGCATAAGAAGATATTGAAGCTTGCAAAGGGATACTATGGTGGAAAAAGCAAGCTGTTCAAGACTGCAAACGAAAGCGTAATAAGAGCTTTAAGAAATGCATATGTTGGAAGAAAGCTTAAGAAGAGAGACTTCAGACAGCTTTGGATAGCAAGAATAAATGCCGGTGCAAGAATTAACGGTTTATCATATTCAAAATTCATGAATGGTATAAAGCTTGCAGGTATAGACATAAACAGAAAGATGCTTTCAGAGATTGCAATAAACGATCCAAAGGCATTTGCTGATTTAGTTGAAATAGCAAAGAAAAGCATAAATGCATAAGAAAATAGGATGCGGCAGATTGTCGCATTTTTTTTATATCTAAAATATGAGTGAAAAATTCGGATGACAAGAACTTTTTAATATGATAAATTGGATATGTATGATTAGCTCTATAACTGAATTTATCACCGAAGAAAAATCGGTGAAGATTCGATATTTTTTTCGGTGTTTTTTTATGTTTAGAGTTAATCATCTGTAAAAGAGGGTATCATATTTAAGAGAAATATGCCATTAAGGTATTTTTACTGTAAGTCAGGATAAAGGTGGAATAGATTTGGAGCTTATACAGAGCAGGGATAATCTGCTGATTAAGGAGATTAAAAAGCTTAATGAAAAGAAATACAGGGATGCGCTCGGAAAATTTTTTATAGAGGGCTACCGTTTTGTAGAAGAGGCCTTCCTGGCAGGTGCCAGAGTGGAGAAAATACTGATTTCCCAAAGGTATCTGGAAAGGTTTGAGGAAACGGTTTTAAGTACATATAACGTACAAAGGTTTCTCATTAAGGACAATTTGTTTGAAAGTTTATGCGGTACGGAAACTCCTCAGGGAGTAGCAGCGGTGATAGAGAAGGAAAAGCACGAAATAAGCTTCCAGAAGGGGACTTTTGTACTACTTGATAGGCTGCAGGATCCGGGAAATGTAGGCACAATAATCAGAACCTCTCACGCCGCCGGTGTAAGAGGAATAATATACACTACCGGTACTGTAGATCCATACAATGATAAATGCCTTAGATCTACAATGGGCTCCATATTTTATATTCCCATTATTGAAGATAAAAATCTTAACTTGGTGAATAAGTTGAGAGATGATGGTTTTAAATTAGTTGTCAGCTCTCTGGATACGGAGGAGGATTTCTTCAGCAGGGAATATGGGGATAAGATCATCATCGCTGTTGGAAACGAGGGAAAAGGAATCAGTAAGGAAGTTTCGGCACTGGCGGATATCAAGGTAAAGATACCAATGCCTGGAGGGGCTGAATCTCTGAATGCCTCTGTGGCAGCCTCCATAATGATATATGAGGTATTGAGGCAAAAAATAAAATAGTGTTGAAATTTTTCTGTTAAGTGGTTATAATTATAAAAAGTGATTATTTTAGACATTGATGGAGAAAGTAGATTTATGAGTCCCCAACAGGGAGAAAAGGCCGTGACTGAAAGCTTTTTTTAGGGAGAATATATCGAAGTTCGCTCCGGAGTCCCGTATGTGAAAGCAGGTTTCAACCTGAACTAGCATTCGGCGGGTAAAACCGTTAACTTTAACTAAGAGAGCAGCATGCACTGCTAATTAGGGTGGTACCGCGGAATTTCCGTCCCTTTTTGGGGCGGTTTTTTATTTTTTTGTTTAATTTATAAGTTTATTTTATTGGCTAAAAAGGTTAACCTTAGCCTGGTGGCCAGCATATGGGAAGTGATAAAAATCGTTACAGCATAATTAGATTTTTACTTTCTGTGGAAATACTATAATTGAAATATATGAAAGGGGAAAAAGCGATGAAGGAAAAGATGGAAGCTATAAGATCCTCAGCACTAGAGGAAATAGGAAAAGCAGCAGATAGCAGCGAGCTTGAAGTAGTGAGAGTCAAATATCTTGGAAAAAAAGGTGAGCTTACTGCCGTGTTAAGAAGTATGGGATCACTGAGTGCCGAGGAAAGACCTGTTGTGGGTAAGGTGGTTAATGAAGTAAGAGAGGTTATAGAAGCGGCATTACAGGATGCGGTTAGTGCCATAAAGAACCGGGAAAAAGAGCAAAAGCTTAAGAATGATGTAATTGATATTTCTCTTCCCGGAAAGAAGAATTTTATAGGTAAGAGACACCCGCTGGAAGCCGCATTGGAAAATATGAAAGAAATTTTTATTTCTATGGGATTTACAATTGAAGAAGGCCCTGAAGTTGAAACCAACTATTACAACTTTGATGCTCTTAATATCCCTGAAAGTCATCCCGCCAGAAGCGAGCAGGATACATTTTATATTAACGAGAATATGGTGCTCAGGACTGCGACTTCACCGGTCCAGGTTAGATATATGCAGAAAAATGAGCCGCCTATAAAAATGATATCCCCTGGTAAGGTTTTTAGATCAGATGCTTTGGATGCTACCCATTCACCGATATTTTACCAGATGGAGGGTCTTGTAATTGATAAAGGAATAACCTTTTCCGATCTGAAGGGAACCTTGGATCTTTTCGTAAGAAAGATGTTTGGAGATAAGGTAAAGACAAAATTCAGGCCTCATTACTTCCCTTTCACAGAACCTTCTGCTGAAATGGATGCAACTTGCTTCGTATGTAACGGAGAAGGCTGCAAGGTATGCAAGGGCAGCGGATGGATAGAGCTTTTAGGCTGCGGAATGGTTCACCCGGAGGTTCTTCGACAGGGTGGAATTGATCCCGAGGTATATAGTGGTTTTGCTTTTGGTATGGGTGTTGATAGAATAGTTATGCTGAAATATGGCCTGGACGATATCCGCTTATTATATGAAAGCGATATGAGATTCTTGAATCAATTCTAATATTACTGGGGAGGTGTATCGAAAATGTTAGTACCAGTTAAATGGTTAAAGGATTATGTCAATATAGATATAAATGCACATGATTTGGGAGACAGACTTACTCTCACCGGGTCCAAGGTTGAGGAGATAATTACAACCGGTGATGAAATACAAAATGTTGTCACTGGAAAGATAATGAAAATTGAACCGCATCCGGATGCAGATAAATTAGTGGTGTGTCAGTTGGATATTGCTCAGGATGAGCTCCTTCAAATTGTTACCGGAGCAACCAATATGAAGGAAATGGATATAGTGCCCGCTGCACTTCACGGCTCGTCACTGCCCGGTGGCCTGAAGATTAAGAAGGGAAAACTGAGAGGTGTTGTATCAAATGGTATGATGTGTTCTGAGGAAGAACTTGGAATAGCCGGTGATAAGCCAGTACACGGACTTATGATACTTCCTGAGAATACTCCTCTTGGGGTGGATATAAAGGAAGTTCTGGGGTTGAATAATGCAATCATAGATTTTGAAATAACCGCCAACAGGTCTGATTGTTTAAGTATCTTTGGAATTGCAAGAGAAACTGCTGCCACACTGGGATATGGCTACAAGAAGCCTGAAACAGAGTATATATGCAGCAGTGACAGGAAAGTAGAAGAAATTATTAAGGTTGAGGTTAATGATGAGCTCTGCAGCAGATATATGGCAAAGGCCGTAGTGGATGTTAAGATTGAGCCTTCACCGCAGTGGATGCAGGAAAGACTCCTGGATGCCGGCGTAAGGCCGATAAACAACATAGTTGATATAACGAATTTCGTTATGATTGAACTTGGTCAGCCAATGCATGCCTTTGACAAAAGAGAAATAACTACAGGCAAGATTGTAGTTGAGAGGGCGGCAGAGGGTGAGAAGTTCACTACCCTGGATGGAGTTGAAAGAACCCTGAACAATAAGGTTCTATGTATTAAGGATGATGGAAATACAATAGGGCTGGCTGGTGTAATGGGGGGATTGAACTCGGAAATAAAAGAAGATACAACTGAGGTTGTATTTGAATGTGCTAATTTCGACAGCACAAATATAAGAATGTCCTCTCAGATGCTTGGACTTAGAACCGAAGCTTCCTATAGGTATGGTAAGGGGATAGATCCGAATTTGATACAAGTTGCAATGGACAGAGCATGCTTCCTGGTTGAAAAGCTAAATGCCGGAAAGATAGTTAAAGGAAATATTGATGTGTATCCTGCCCCTGTAAAAGAAAGAAGCATCGTAGTAGACAGTGATTGGATCAATAAATTCCTGGGTATTAATGCCCCTGTGGAAAAAATGAAGGATATTTTAGACAGGTTGGAGCTTACTACTATAGTGGAAGGCACTAAACTTAATGTTAAGATACCTACCTTCAGAGCCGACGTGAGCATAAGAGAAGATATTGCTGAAGAAATAGCCAGATTCTATGGCTATGATATAATTCCACCAACCTTAATCAACGTGGCTTCAGAAAAGGGAGGAAAGAATAGAAAACAACATCAGGATGATAAGGTAATAGCAGCAATGATGGCTTCAGGCCTGAATCAGTCAATAAGCTATGCCTTTGTCAGTCCCAAGGTTTTTAACAAGATAAATTTAAAGGCAGAAGACAGTCTGAGAAAGACAGTAAATATCAAGAATCCTCTAGGGGAAGATTACAGTGTACTGAGAACAACTACAATTCCTTCCATGATGGAAAACTTATCTCGAAACTATGCAAGAAATAATGAAGAGGCGGGTCTGTTCGAACTTGCAAAAATTTATATACCTTCAGAAGACAGCAGTGAACTGCCGGATGAAAGAAATGTATTGATCATGGGCATGTACGGTAAGGCAGACTATCTCAATCTTAAAGGAATTGTTGAAAATCTCCTGGATACACTGGGAGTGGAGGGCTTCAACTATGTCAGAGAAAGTGATAACCCAACCTTCCATCCGGGAAAAACAGCGGCATTGATGTTTAAAAATGTCAAGGTCGGAGTTTTAGGAGAAATACATCCTGATGTGGCAGATAATTATGGTATGGATGTGCCTGCTTATATAGCAGAGCTTAATCTGGATATTCTTTATGCAAATTCAAAGCTCGATAAGAAATACAGGCCGCTTCCAAAATATCCGGCGGTTTCAAGGGATATGGCATTGATTGTAGATGAGGGCATACTGGTTCAGGAAATTGAAGATATAATAAGAAAGCAGGGAGCGCCTCTTGTAGAGACAATCAAACTTTTCGACATATATAAAGGCAAACAAATTCCCGAGGGAAAGAAATCCATAGCCTATTCAATAATCTACAGGCACGAAAACAAGACTCTTGTGGATGAGGAAGTCAACAAGGTACATGACAGGATACTGAAGACCCTTGAATACAGGCTTGGAGCACAATTAAGGTAGTTATTGAAATTTGTCTTTGGGCTTTAGAGTTGAAAAAGATATTTGTCACTAAACGGTGCAGTAAGCAGCGCTGTTTTAAATGATATAATTGTCTGAAACATCTTTAAAGCCCTAGTTTTTTTTTATATTATAGTAAATGCTCATTTAATATGGCATTAATCTATGTTAAAATAGAGATATGCTGTAAAGAAGGCTATTCAAAAGTTATCTAAGAGGGTGTTTGCATGAATATCGTTACTGTGAGGATAAATGGTATTGAGTATAACTTAAAAGGCGA
>JAUZPH010000122.1 GCA_030706065.1 Bacillota bacterium
ATACTGCTGTATATGAGTATCGAAAAAAAGTAGACCAGGAACACACTGAAGGCCATGGATACAAGTCCCGGCAGCACTTTTCTTTTGTTGTTTGCAAGATAGGTGGCTGTAGAAAGTGGTTTCATTATACCCCTCCTTTTCTGTTTTCAACAGAAGTTACGGCACCATCTCTCATATTGATGATATTATCAGCATTTTCAAGTATGGATGGATCGTGGGTTACCACTATAATCATTCTGTCCTTTTTGTAACCTTCGAGAAAATTCATGACTTCCCTGGCATTTCCATGATCCAGGGATGCCGTCGGTTCATCTGCCAATACTACTTTGGGGTCACTGATCAAAGCTCTTGCTATAGCCACCTTCTGTCTTTGTCCCCCCGAGAGCTGATGGGGCTTTTTACCTGACATGTGGGCAAGGCCAAGCTTGTCTAGAATTGACAACGCTTTTACCTTGGCCGCCTTGCTGTCATCATTGATCGGCGTAAGAACATTGTCCAGTACCGTCATGTAGTCCACCAGGAAGTGTCTTTGAAATATAAAACCAAAGTCCTTCCTTCTCAGCTCTGCGCATTTTGATGGCGAAAGCCTGCTGTATTCAGCTTCGTTATAGTATACCTTTCCGGAGGTCGGTATCTTTAAGCCAGCCAGTGCATAAAGCAGTGAGCTTTTACCGCTTCCGGAAGGCCCCATTATCCCTATCAGCCGTTTTCCCTCCAGGGCAAGGTTAATATCCTTTAATGCATAGGTCTGAACCTCTTTGCCAATATCATAGACCAGATTCACATTTTCTATTTTAAAAGCCATTATAAATTCCCTCCTAATTACTCTCAACCATATTTATCGGATCAAGCTTGTTAATCATCAAATTTACCGGTATAACGGTAAACAGGGTTGTAAACAGCGGCAGATACAATGATATAATCAGCGCCTTTAAATCGAAAACTACTCCTTCTGCCCCCATAGCCTCAAAACTATTCTTTATAAGAGCACTGAGGCCCAAGGCTAAAGCCAAACCTATGAGATAGGACGCGGTATTGACTGCAAACACCTCTGCCGCCGATATCCCGAGCAGCTTCCTCTTACTGTATCCGATGGCACTAAGTATACCGAGCTCTTCTTTCCTGTTAAAATACTGTACATACTTTGAACTTCCCACAGTTATGACCATAAGCACTATAGCCAGTATACAGACGATATCCAGTATTTTAACCACGCCCGCCATCCTGTCAAACTCCTCCTGCATAAGACTCCGGGTCCTCACTGTAACCTTGTCCTCCGGCAGGGCTTCCAACACCTTGTTAACCTCATCCAATTTTCCTGCTGCAGGAAAAACTATCAGCCTTCTCGTCGTAATCCTTGCTTCATCTTTATAATCTGGAAAGGTTGTATTATTGGCCGCCGCGATTGAAAGCATGTTGTCACCTTCCAGTATTCCCACTACCTTATACTCTCCATTGATTTCATCGAACTTGTTTACCGAACTGCCTATGCTGTCACCAAGCTTTAACTTTTTATTCTTCGCCACAAGGCTGTCTATTGCCACCTCCATCTTTCCTTCTTCCGGCAGCCTTCCCTCCGTCAGGTTGATGCCCTGCCTGCTTAAAAAGTAATCCGTATCCTGTGAACGCAGCGCTATAATCTCTCCGCTGGTTACTGAGCCGGGAATGGAATATTTTATCCCAGAACTTGTATATGGTATAACCTTATCCACAGCACTATTTTCCTTTACCGATTTTATAAATTCCTCCGGTATGGGATTTTCTTTATCAAAGGCATTAATTCTTGACTGTTTCTCATAGCAGGATATATTTAACCGGTGCATTGATATTGTCATAGACTTTACAAAGGTATTAATCACGTATAGAAATACTACTGCAACCGTTACTGCAATAACCGAGCTTACAAGCTTCTTCTTGTTGTTTCTGCCGTAGTTGAAAATTGAAAGTGGTTTCATATCTTCTTACCTCCTATATCTTCCATGTATTAATAATATCCCAACAGGCCGGTCATAAAATAGTTACCCCGGTCACAAAAAATATGACCGGGGTAAAATTATAAATTCAGCATTTTCTTGATGGCTATAGCAGCCGCAGTCCTGTCCGAGATTCCCAGCTTGCTGTAAATGTTACTGATATAGTTTTTGACAGTACCTTCGGAAATGAACAGTGAGGAGGCAATCTGCTTATTGTTAAAGCCCATGGCCAGCATCTTGGCAATCTCAACTTCTCTTTCCGAGAAATCCGTCATGGCTTTCTTTTCTGTCTGTGTCACCACAGTATTTTGGGAAAGCTTTTGCGCCAGTTTTCTGGCTACACTCACCGGGAGCATAAGTGAACCCTTGTAAGCATTGTTTATGGCTTTAATAAGTTCATCCCCTTCAATATCCTTCAGTATATATCCGGCTGCTCCATAATTTAATGCCTCCACGATATAGTCCACATCATTGAATGTGGTAAGGATTAATATTATAAGGTCAGGATAAAGGCTTTTCAACAGCTTTGTACATTCCACTCCGTCCATCTTCGGCATCCTGATATCCATCAGCACAAGGTCCGGCAGATTGCCCCTGCAGAAGGCTATTGCCTCCTCCCCGTCCTTAACAGTCCCAATTACTCTAAAATTCTCTTCAAGTTCCAAAATCGTCTTAAGACCGTCCCTCATCAATGTCTGATCATCGGCAATCAATATCTTAATCTTATCCATAATACACCTCTATTACTGAATACTATTGTTTGTACGGCAGGGTTATATACACCCCAAAGCCTTCATCAGGTTTGGATGTCTGTTTAAAGGAACCGCCCAAATCTGCAACTCTCTCCTTCATTGCTCTCAGCCCAAAGCCCGGAGTAACAACGGAGGCACCGCAGCCATTATCCTCCAGGGAAAAGACTACTTTATTCCCTTCGCTGTGAAGCTTAAACAGGAAAGCTGTACTTTTACCGTGTCTGATTCCATTGGTCAAGCCTTCTAAGAGAGCTGAAAGAATCACTTTTTCCTGAGGCTTGTCCAGTTCTGTGCCGCATTCGATATGGGACTTGATTGTAACTCCCGAATGCTTCTCCGTATCCCTGATTATGGCTTCCAAAGCTTCATGGAAGTCCAATATATCCTCCCCGTTTTCCAGCAGCCTCACAGAGCCCCTGATATCATTAAGCCCTTTTCTCACCTGGCCTTGGGCCAGATTAAGCTTCTCCAATGCCAGTTCCGTATCCTTTCTAATCAGCCTTTTACAGGCTTCTATTTCCACAAGTACGGTGGTCAGGGTATGGCCAACAGTGTCGTGTATCTCCCTGGCTATCCTGTTTCTTTCCTTCAGGGCTGTCACCGCTTCCACCCTCTCATAGGCCTCCTTCAGGTTGTTGTATAGTGTGTCCTTTTCAAGCTTTTCGATTGTTATAGCCTTCAAAGCTTCCTCAATGGCTTCAGTCTGCCTCAAAAGATAATTTATGAGAAAAAATATTATGTACACAACGATGTAAACAGGCAGGCTTAACAATATAGGTATGATTGCCTTTTCCAAAACGAATTTGACATTATACAAAATAGAAAAGGAGGCTGCAAGATACAGCATGATTGAAGCCTCAATTCCGGCCCGCAGAGTGTTGTTCATAACTATGTCGTCTACCAGGAACGCATAGAGAGAAACTGATATAAGGGTGGAATCCTGGCTGTTTATAAGGAGTATAGCTGCTATTTCCACACAGTAGCTGAGCAAAATCAGTAGTTTCGGCTTTTTCTCAATTTCCTCTTTATCAAAAATGTTATATAGAAAAAATGTCCTCATTGAAAAAGAAAGAATGAGAAGAAAATAAAGTGAAACAAGCATCAGACCTCTGTCACTGTCATAGAGGCAGGTAGTGAGCATTACGAGTATGAAAGCACAATAATTAATTGTTATAACGGCGGTTTTAATCTTACTGTTCATGGCAATCTCCATAAAATTTGTAATTTAATTTAATTCTAACAGAGAAAACCATTTTTTTGCAAGCAATGATATAAGGAAACATTACGAAAACTTAACTTATACACGTGTCAGATACTGAAGAGGAAAGTTTTTGACCATGTATAATGAAGTTGTTTCCCTAGTCCAATGTTTTTGAATTCTTCGCCTCAGATAAAAATATCCGGTGAATTGTACTCACCGGATATATACGGCCTCAATATTTGTGTGAAAGCCTTAATCGCGCTGTTCTAAAAGCTTGTCTGAAAGTTCTGCTCTTAATGCATTCAATATCTTATGCCTCCAGTAAAAGGACGTATTAGACTGTATTCCGACTATGGCCGCTGCTTTGCGTATAGACATGCCTTGGGCCATGCACTCCATATAGAGATGCCACTTGTCATCAGACTTTTTACTGCAGTTTAGTATAGATTTTGTAGGTATAACAAATATCCTTAGGCATTGCTTGCATCTGTAACGTTGTTTGTCAAGCCTGTTTTTACCAAACTTGATGATATGGGAACCGCTGCATTTCGGGCAGTGAAGTTCCAGTTCATCTGTTTTTTCTGTTCCTCGAGACAATAAAGTATATTTTAGGTATTCTATCTGAGAAGGGGCTAAACCCTTAAGGGCCTCAAATATTTCATTAGTATCAACTTTTATATTCATTTCCTCCGACATTAGTGTCACCTCAACTTAAATTTTCTCTTTCAATATAGATTATTGACACTTTTGGCTTGTCTATACCAGCAGCAACCTCTTTTTGTTACATAGCGATAATCAGGTGAAAAATAATTTATGTGAAAGGGGCTGTGCATAATGTGATCATCATTATGCACAGCCCCTCGCCAAAATATTCATGATTGACTCTAATTGAATACGTCAACCTGGTTGTATTGCCATACTGCCCTTAAAGGTATCCGAGGTTATTCTCCCATCCCTTACAGTAATCATCCTTTTAGCACTGGAGGCTATTTCCCTGTCATGAGTGATTATTATTATGGTATTCCCTTCTTTATTTAAATCCGCAAGCATCCCGAGAACTTCTTTTCCCGTCCTGCTGTCAAGGGACCCGGTAGGTTCATCTGCCAGGATTATCTGTGGGCCGGTAACAAGTGCCCTCGCGATGGCAACCCTCTGCATCTGGCCGCCCGACAGTTCATTTGGTTTGTGCTTTACATGGTCTCCCAGCCCTACCCTTTCAAGAACCTCCACTGCCTTTTCCCTGCTCTTTTTACCGGAATATCCCTGATACTGCAGCGGAAGCTCAACATTTTGCAGTATATCCAGCCTGGGAAGCAGATTATAATTTTGAAAGATAAATCCTATCTTTTTATTTCTTATTTCCGCCAGCTTATTGTCGCTGCATTTTGTATTAAGTCCATCAAGGATATATTCTCCGCCGGTAGGCACATCAAGACAGCCAATGATATTCATGAGTGTAGATTTCCCCGCCCCCGATGGGCCTACCACAGCTACATATTCTCCTTTGCGTATACTCAGGTTCACTGAATCCAGTGCTTTTATGATATTGCTTCCCATCTTGTATACCTTTTCAATATTGCTCATACTGATAAGCTCACTGCTGTCCGGGTTATTACTCATATCCATCGCTCCTTCTTAACAGTTAAACACTTTCCTGTTCATGCAACATTGAGCGACACATCTTTTATCAGGCTGCTCGGGCGGTCCGTGTTCCATAAAGAGCTCCTGACTATTCCTCATCCAATTCCTCCAATCTATCATAGTGTTTCATGTTGCTATATCATATGCTGCTTTAATTGCATTTTGACCAACAACCTGTCCATTTCTAAATTTCACACAATGTTCAGCTGGTATGGTATAATGAAGGTACTACAATTACATATATGTGTATTAACGGGAATACCTTATTATTTAAAAGGAGGTTTCACAAATGTTTGAAATCATTAAGGTCTACAGGGAGAGCCTTCCCTCTCTTCGGCTGATAGGAAAGCGGTACACCGACAGCGACAGAGGCCCCGAGGGCAGCTTTGGCGGCAAATGGGGCGAATGGTTTGGAAAAGATTGCTTCAAGCCCTTAGAAGAACTGGGCAGTTTACCCGAAAACGGAGATGCCTATGTAGGATGCATGAGATGCGTGGAGGAGTTCGAATATTGGATAGGCATGTTTTTCCCGGAAGGAACTGCGGTTCCCGAAGGTTATTCATATGTGGATATTCCTGCCGGTGATATAGGTACCTGCTGGATTTACGGACGAGAGGACAACGGAGAAATATACGGTCAGAAGCCTCATGAGATGTGTATGGCAAAAATAGCAGAGGCTGGCTGGGAGCTCGCGGAAGCGCCCTGGTTTTTCGAGCGTTATAATTGCCCCCGCTTCACCTCACCTGATGAAAACGAAAAGG
Source organism: Bacillota bacterium (assembly GCA_030706065.1). Lineage (GTDB taxonomy): Bacteria > Bacillota > Clostridia > Clostridiales > Clostridiaceae > JAEZDX01. The sequence continues at coordinate 6,329 of JAUZPH010000122.1, forward strand.
TGATCCTGGATTATTGTGTCTACTTGAAAGCTCAATAATCACTCGAAACATACATGAAAATCTATCCACAGCAGCAAGTTAAAAATCCACATTAATGCCACTTACTATGGCACTAATGTGGATTTTTCTGTTTCAGGAGTATATTGCTCCTTACTCCTCCATCCTTATAATCTCAATGATGTTTCCCTTGTTTATCTTCGCCATCGGTACAACGCCGGATACAAGAGCTACCGCCGCTGCAATGATTCTGTAAAAGCTTCCTTCAAGGCATATCATCGTCATTATTCCGCCCCTGGCAGCTTGAAGGCAGGCCCTAATTTTATAACATGCATAAATTTAACGCCGACATTGGAACAATATATATGTTAATTTTAAAAAATATCCATAACAAATGAGGTGACCTAATTGTACAAATGCTTCAGAGGAAAGTTATCTATTCTGTTTTTGCTGTTAATCCTCTTATTCTCCCTGTATATATCGCCGGCTATAAATACCTATTCCTATACCGGCAATGTCAGACTCGTTTTAGATGCATCAAATTACAGGGAGCTGCCAAAAAATTTCCGTAAAACCTCTGATTTATCAGCGGTACAGAACATCAAAGGCCTAAATCTCAGCGGCCTTGACAAGCTAAACATTTCCGGCAGTCATCAATTTTCCGGCTTCAACTTGCCGCTTCTAGTAGGTGCTATAGATACATCACTGCCGATAACAGTAGTTGACCTGAGGCAGGAATCCCACGGCTTTGTCAATGGAATACCGGTGAGTTGGGCCTCTGCCGGCAATGATGCCAATAAGGGCTTAACCATGGAACAGGTTTTATCCGATGAGAAAAGCAAGCTCGGCAGCATCAAGTTGAACGTGCCATTAACCATAGAGGATCATCCCAATATCACAGTGGTACCGGTTAGGGTTGAAGATGAAAAACAGCTTGTTACCTTTAAAGCGCTCCCCTATATTCGTATCCCGGTTACTGACGGAAAGTTACCTGAGGACGACATGGTGGATTACTTCGTACAATTCGCAAAATCCCAGCCGCAAAATTCCTGGCTTCATTTTCACTGCAAAGAGGGAGTAGGAAGAACCACCATCTTCATGATAATGTATGACATGCTTAAAAACTCCCAAAAAGCCAGCGCTGATGAGATTATCAAAAGACAGCTGCTGCTGGCTAAATTTAATGAGAGCCAGGTTAAATCTTTTTATAATGCCGAAAGAACAGGATTTCTCCAAAAATTTTACAGGTACAGCAAAGAACAAGGTGCTGTCGGTAATATCAAATGGAGCGATTGGAAAAAAACTCAGAATGCAAACAGTCCTTGCTGCATTTCCATGCCTGACGCAGTAAAAGGCGAATCCAATTATATAAAAAATCCTATACCTCCCGCTTGTTTATATGTTATCTCTCAGGATAAGATGACTGATGCCGAAAAGACAATGACAGCCACCCTTCAAGGGGTGGCTAATTGCCGCTCTCCTTTTCAAATATATACTCTGAGCTCTTCCGAGCCTGACTACAAGATCTGGCTGGAGGATCTTGAAAGAAATTATAAAATTGAATGCAGGTACAGCAAAGATCCCTGGCAGCTCCTTGACATATTTAAAAAGTATGTTGACGGATATGTACTGTTCAGTAATAAAAACGGGAAAGACCCCTCAATAAATAACGCCTGCTCTTTCGCGGCACTGAACAACTGCATTGCCGTTGACGAGGCTATTGAGGAAAAGGTACAGGCCAATGGTATAACAAAACGTAAAGCCGACTGCAGAAATACAGATGAAAAGTGGGCCTTTAGCAATCTGTGGAACTCAGGACTGAACCATTCACTTGTTGTTCAGCTTTCACCGGATAAATCTGCACCTCTGAGGGACTATGCCATAATGTCCAAGTCCCTTGTGTTCTACGAAGACAGCATTACAGATACTGCTCTCAGGGACACTGTCTTTTCCTCCATGGAAAAGGACTCCACCTGCCTGGGCTGGGGACCGGATGAATTTGTGAATGTAAGCACTGCCTCAAAATATGGAGTCAGTATGGTGGCTGCTGACTGGTCCTATAACCTGACGGTATTAAGTGCCTTTCCTTCCCTTCCTGTTTCTCAGAAGAAACTGCCGACCTCTCCAAATAGAAATAATGTCCACTATGTAACCTTCATCATGTCTGACGGAGACAATATGCAGTGGAATCTCGGGACTAATTTTGGCTCAAGCAAGTGGTATGGTTCACGGTTCAGAGGAAGCTTTAACATGGGCTGGTCCTTAAGTCCCTCTTTATACTATCTCGCCCCCACGGTTTTCAACCAATATTATAAGAGCGCCGCCCGAGGGTCAGGTAATGACTATTTTCTTGTACCTCCCTCTGGAGACGGATATATGTATCCAAGCAAATTTGACCGTAGTGCTCTCAACAAATATATAGACAGGTTGGATTGTTATATGAAAAATACAGATCAGAAATATGCCGCCATTATAGATGATTCTTCTTTCCACGACAAAGAGCTTTGGGACAAATTTACTGCAAAGTCCGGTATTCAAGGCCTGTTCTATCTTGATTACCACCGGCACGACAACTATCACGGAGAAATTATCTGGTCCAATGATAAACCAATTGTATCTTGCAGGGACCTGCTTTGGAATAAACTGGAGAACGAAGCTGAGTTGGTTAAAAATATCAATACCCGGGTAAATTCCGGCCAGACAGATATCCACAAACCTGACAGCTACACTTTTGTTTATGTTCATGCCTGGAGCAAG